>JASFTJ010000213.1:0-5350 GCA_050053615.1 Anaerolineae bacterium
CTTGGATCAGATCGAGCCATGCGGACAGGGAAATTCCCAGCCGGTGCTCCTCAGCCGGGGCGTCGAGGTGCGCGATCGGCAGGCCGTTGGCGGCGAGCAAAAGCACCTCAAGCTCCTCCTGCGCGACGAGCAGGGTGTGGCCTGGGATGCCATCTTTTTCCGGCGGGGCGACTGCCTGAGGCAAGTGCCGGCCCGAATAGACGTGGCTTACGCGCTAGAGGTCAACGAGTGGAACGACAACAAGCGGTTGCAGCTCCACGTCCAAGACTTGCGGACGGCGGCAAAGTGAGTCGGCATGTTGGGCTCTATACCTTTTTGTGTGATATAATAGCTGCGGCTTTTTTCAGCGGAGCCAATCATAATAACATCGGGGTTGACAGGACAATTTCGAGAACGATCTGAGGTGTCTGAAGGCTGCGCCAAATATGCCCCCTCTTCTTTCGGCAGAGCCATTTGAGAAACTTCGGACAGAGGTGTGTATTCTTTAGAACCTATCCGTAAATTGCTGGACGGGCCGCTTGCGCGATGCCCGGCAATTTCCGACAGAAATGCAGAGAACCAGCGGCGTGGGAGCCGCCTCCGCTGAATTTTCGGATAGATTCTTAGACTTTTTTGGGGGGAGGCGCTGTGAAAGATAGCAGGGAAACCATCATCGTAGACAAGAACCGACAACGAGCCTTTTGGTCCCTGGTCATCGTTGGTTTTATGGTCTTGGTCAGCCTTATTCTGATCGTCACCGGACTACTATTGGACAAGCAAGGAATCTTGTGGATGCCGGTTGGGCTGGGGACCGTAGGGGTGCTGGGATTCGGCCTCAGTGCCGGTCGGGTGCTCCAAACGATGCGATCCCCTTGGCGTTTGGTCGTCAGCCCCATCCAACTTGTGCTGCAGACGCCTACGTACCTCCTCACGTGCCGTGGGAGAATGTGGTCGGTATTGCTGTGAGCGAGGTCAACTTTCGGCTTGGTTGTGTCTTGGTGTTTGACGACCCATCGGCTCTGGCCCAGGCCGCCGAGTTCTCCGTTCGGTCCACCCACCCGAACATTGTCGCGGACGCCGACGGAATGTTGAAGCGGATGCAGGAAAACTATGACAAGTTGGGCTATCACCTGGGCATCCCTGGTCGCATCCTGGAGAAGGGGCCGGAGGAGTTGGCCGAGTTCCTAACCCAGGCGCGAACAGGGGAGCTCTGGGCACAGGAGGGGCGGCAGTGAGACAACTCTGGACCCGGCTCAGTGGGCCGATCAAGATTGGCCTAGTGCTGGGCCTGATCGGCGCGCTTCTAACGGTTGCAGGCTTGTTCACCGGCGACTTTGCCCCGCTGACCGTGCGCTCGGTGCTACTGGGCATCCTCCTCGGCGGCGGATCATGGGGGTTGGTCAGTTGGGCCATCGCCGCCGCCGCTTCGGACGCCGCATCTGACAACGTAGCCGCTTCCGATGAATGAATGCTCAGAGGCATAGATCGTGAGTAACCGCAAGGAACTGGAAGTGTTGTTCGAACAACATGGCTATTCCGAGTTCAAGTGGATTCGGCCTCAAGACATCGTCGTCGCCCAGTGGGTTCGGATGAAGTGCATGTTTGGCTGCGGCGAGTACGGCCGCAACGCATCGTGTCCGCCGAACGTCCCCCCCGTTCCCGAGTGCCGGCGGTTCTTTGATGAGTACGGCGCTGCGGCAGTCTTTCATTTTGCAAAGACTGTGGACAAGCCTGAGGATCGACACGCTTGGACCAAAAAGGTTAACCAGGCGCTTCTGAAACTGGAACGAGAGATGTTCCTTTCTGGCTATCAGAAAGCATTCCTGTTGTTCATGGATAGCTGCTACCTCTGCGTCGACTGCCCAGGCGTGCGGGCGGAATGCAGAAACCCACGACAGGCGCGCCCCTCTCCCGAAGCGATGGCCGTGGATGTCTTTTCGACCGTCCGACCGCTTGGCTATCCCATCGAGGTGCTTTCGGACTACTCACAGGCGATGAATCGCTATGCGTTTCTGTTGATTGAATAGCGGAAACCAGATCCGGTAGCTCCACACTTAGCCGTGGTGAACGGCGATGGACCATTCTATCGCCCGGATGAACCCCGCACGTAGGGCCGGATTTCAATCTGGCCCCAAGATGGCGGGTTGGAAACCCGGCCTACTTGTCAACCACGGTTGAGTGGGGTGCTACTCCAGATCCAGAGAATCTCCACAATTCCTGTCATCCTCATCCATAATTCCTCCACATTTGGTTGGTACTCTACGGACGAAAACCAGATGAAAGGGAGGTTGAAATGGAAAAGCGTTTTCGAGGAAGAGGATTGTGGATCGGGCTGGCAGTGTTGGGCATCCTGTTTCTGTGCTTCGCGATGTTCGGAGCCGGGGCCATGATGTTCACCGCGCGGTCCGGTACGGTGTACATGCAGCCGCCGGCCGGAGAGGAAGCTGTGGCCCCGCCGGCGCCCTACTATGGTCACGGGCCACTGGGGCGCCATGGTGGCTGGGGACCGTTTGGCATCATCGGCTTTGGCATCGGCCTGATCTTTAAGCTGCTGTTCTTCGGGCTGCTGCTGGTGCTGCTTCTGGGCTTGGTGAAGCGGATCTTTTTGGGGCCTCGGCACTGGGGGTGGGCACCCCATTGGGGCAGACCACCGAAGGGCAAAGAGGGCGAAGACAAGCCTCATGAGGCGTGGGGTCCGCGAGCCTGGCATCGCCACTTTGCGCACTGGGGGCCGCCCGGCTCATCGGCATGCTGGGGACCGGAAGCCAAAGTCTCTGCAGAGGAAGGCGAGTCGGACGACGCCGAATCTGAATACAGCGGCCCGCAGGAATAGGCCGGGGACGGTGCCCGGCGAGGCCAAGCTTCACCGGGCCCTGTCTGCGCCAACTGCCGGGAGGTGGTCAGATGCCCAAGGTTCAGACTCGCAGTCGGAGACTCGGTCGATACGAAAAATGGCTAACGATGCTCGAGGGGTTGGGCGTGGAGTTCTTGGTGCTGGATGCTTATCGTGACAAGGGGCTGGTACAGGCCGCAAGATCGAGCCCCAAGTGGACCATCGATCTTGAAGACAAGGAGGCGGTCCTGTTTGCCCGGGCCGCAGCGTAGAGAACTCGAGCGAGAGAAGTAGCGTGGCTCAGACCATTCTGGTCGTAGACGACGAAACCCGCATCGTCAAGCTGGTGCGCGACTATTTGGAGCGCGCCGGCTTTGATGTGTTCACCGCCCGCGACGGCGACACGGCGCTCACGCTCGCCCGGGTGGAGCAACCGGATCTGATCATCCTCGACCTGATGCTACCGGGCGTGGACGGCCTGGACGTCTGTCGCCGTCTGCGCCAGGAAAGCGGCGTGCCCATCATCATGCTCACCGCCCGCGTGGAGGAAGCCGACCGCATCGTCGGCCTGGAGTTGGGCGCCGATGATTACATTACCAAACCCTTCAGCCCCCGCGAGTTGGTGGCTCGGGTCCGGGCCACGCTGCGCCGAGTCAACGGCCAAGTGGGACCGACGACCATCCTCCGCGCCGGCGATTTCGAAGTGGACACCGCCGCCCTGACGGCCACCGTCGCCGGGAAGCCGGTGGATCTGACTCCCACCGAGTTCCAACTGCTGGCCACGCTGGTCCGCCAGCCCGGACGCATTTTCAGTCGCGAGCAGCTGCTGGAAGCCGTTCACGGCGTGGCCTTTGACGGCTACGACCGCAGCGTGGACTCGCACATCAAGAACATCCGGCGCAAGCTTGCCCTGAGCGCAGCGAACGGGATCGAGCCCGATCCGGGCCAGCCGCGTTACATCCAGACGGTGTACGGCGTGGGCTATCGTTTCGTGGATCGTCCGTAGGGCAAGTTTCAGACTCGCCCAACAATGTTGAGAGTCCGTAGTGCAAATTGGCAATTTGCCCACCAACGCCGAGGCCGAGATGCGGAAGAAGAAACGCGAGCACTGGTACAAACACGGCCCACCCTGGAGAGACAGGGAGCAGTGGGCGGACTGGAAACATGGGCCGCCCACGCCTCCCTGGATGCGTCACAAAAAAAGAGGCAAGGAAGGATGGCATCACAGTGACAAGCGGCTCTTTGCCCGCTTTGTCGTGGCTTTTGGCCTGCTCGTCCTGCTGGGCTGTGGCGTCCTGGCTATCCTGGGAGCGATGGCCGTGCTCTTTTTCCGAAGCGGTTCGTTGCCCCATCCCGCGCCCAGCGCTAGAGAACATCCACTTCGATGGCTGTTTCTTCTGCTCCCGCTTGCGTTCTTGCTGCTCCTGATCCTGCGACGGGTCGGCGCCCTGACTGCCCGACGGTTCACTGAACCCCTGAGCGAGACGATGCAAGCCGCCGATGCTCTGGCCGAAGGCGATCTGTCCGCCCGGGTGTCCGTGGGAGGCGGCAGTCGTGAATTTCGCCGCTTCACCCATTCGTTCAACCGCATGGCTGCGGCGCTCGAGACCGCAGACCGGCAACGCCGCGAACTGCTGGCCGATGTCGCGCACGAACTGCGCACCCCGCTGACCGTCATCCAAGGTAACCTGGAGGGTTTGCGTGACGGGGTTTACGATGCCACGCCAGGGCACCTGGACTTGGTGCTGGACGAGACGCGCAAGCTCAGCCGCCTGGTGGATGATCTGCGGTTGCTGACTCTGGCCGAAGCGGGCCAGCTTCCTCTGGAGATCCAGAGGCTGAACGTGGTTCAGCTGCTGGCCGATGTGCGGGACGCGTTTGCCCCCCAGGCCGATGAAGCCGGGATCTCCCTGGACATAGATTCGCCGGACTCGTTGCCGCCATTGCTGGCCGACCCACAGCGGATCGGTCAGGTGATGGGCAACCTGGTGACCAACGCTCTGTGCCACACCCCGCCTGGGGGAGAGGTGACGTTAGGCGCCGCCACCGTTCCCAGCCATGACGGGGTTCGCCTGTGGGTCACTGACACAGGCGAGGGCATCCCTGCTGAGGACCTGCCACGGATCTTTGACCGCTTCTGGCGCGGCGATCCGGCTCGCTCCCACGAGGCGGGGCCCGGGAGCGGCCCTTCGCCCAAGCTCAGGACAGGCCTCGGCTTGGCCATCGCCCGCAGCTTGGTTGAGGCCCACGGCGGCCTCATCGGGGCCGAGAGTTCGCTGGGTCAGGGGACGACAGTCTTTTGCGTCTTGCCCCTGCCGGACGATGAAGCCTGATAAAAGTTCACCACGACAACGAGAGGTAGCAAACATGTCCGACGATAGACCCATGCCCAACCTGGCGTTCCGGGCGATGGCCTGGACCCTGAGGTTGATGGAACGTTTTAGAAAACCTGACGAGCGGCTGGCCCAAATTGGCTTGCGGCCCGGCCAGACTGTATTGGAGTACGGCTGCGGCGCAGGGAGTTTCACCATCCCCGCT
>JASFTJ010000214.1:0-5322 GCA_050053615.1 Anaerolineae bacterium
GACTCGCTGGCCCTCAAGCTGCTCCAGGGGGAGTTCAGCGAGGGCCACCGGGTACGGGTGGACGCCCGCGATGGACACTTGGCCTTCGAGCGGGTGGCGGGGGTTGCGCCAGAGGCATGACCTCCTTTTCTGTAGCCAAATAGCTGGGCATCCTGTCCAAAGTGGACAGGATGCCCAGTTTGTGCTACCATGTCCCTATCTCTGCTCGCCTGTCACACGCAATAGGCAATCCCGATGGCAACCATCCTGATCGTAGACGACGATCCCGACATTCGCAATTTTCTGACGGATTTCCTCACGTCGGAAGGCTACGCCGTCCAGACGGCCGTCGACGGCCTACAGGCCTTGGACCTGGTCCGGCGCCGGTCCCCCCCGTGAGGGGGTGTTCTGTCTCTCCCGCCAGGGCAGACACGCATGGCAGAGCCACCATGAGAGGGAAGAGCGTCTAGCGACGAGGCACCCACTTGACCGCGTCAAAGGCAATCAGGCGAGACAGGTAGGGCTCGTAGGTCACGTCGGCCAGCGAGACATAGTCGCGACTGTTGCCCCGGAAGCGATAGGTCCCCAGCGACACCCACTGGCTGCCTCTTGCTGACTGGTCCACAATGCGCAGTGTATAGCCGCCGGCGTGTGAGATCCAGTAGCGGGCTCTGGCTGTGGTCGAGTATCGCTCCGGGATGTAAACGAACACCTCGTAGCGTCGGGCTTTTAGCTTGGGATACCAGCGCGCCCAGTTATAGTTTGACCGCACCCGGTCGTTGTTCTGGGTCCAGAGCAGGTCGCCTTGATAGCCCTCGTACGCGATGCGCCAGCCGGACGGCGAACCACCCCTGGTAAAGCCGGCATCGCCATTGTCCACAATCACCGTGTTCGATGGGGGCGTGCCGCGTCTCGCCCACGACAGTCGGGCGGTGGCCCCGCCGGTGTTCTCGTAATACTCCATCTTGACCGGAACGGCGCCGCCCGGCACATAGATGTCGCCGGTGTAGGTGTGGGGGGCCTGGTCTTTCCATGTGTCAATCAACAGGTGGTCATTCACCCACAAGCGAGCGCCGTCGTCTACAGTCATGGTGAAGCGATACGTCCCGGCTGTCAGGTTGAGGGATCGCGTCCAGCGCACCGAGAACCTGTCCTTGGGGATGATACCCGGGGCCGGGGAGCCGGCGCCCCACCGGAAGTTGATTTGCGGGTCGTCGCGCACCAATGCCGGCGGGCCGTCCAGCGTCTTGTTGCCATAGTACTCGCCGCGCCAGTTTTTGATCTCGGTGATCGGCGCCCACGAGAGCTGAGCGACGGCGTCGCCGCGGTTCTCGTAGAACTCGACCACGACCAGGTGATGGCCGGCGCTCAGGTTGATGTCAGCCGAGACCGTCTTGGCCGGGTGGTCGTACCATTCGTTGATGAGCAAGCTGCCGTCGATGTAAACGCGCAAGCCGTCGTCGCTGGTCGTCGTAAAGCGGTAGGTGCCTGGGTTCAGGTCGAGGTAGCGGGTCCAACGGGCCGAGAACCCGTCGGCGTGGACAGCGGGATCGGGGGAGCCGCCCCCCCAATTGTGGTCGAGGTTAGCTTCGCTGCGCTGCAACACAGGGGACCCGGCAAGGGTCATGTTGTTCCAATAGGACGCCTGCCAAGTCGGGTCCGAGTGCTCAGGATTGACGGGCCCCTGAGCCAGGGCCGTGCCAGAGATCACCAGCGCGATGATCAAGCCGCTCAATAAAAGAATTCGTTTCGACATATTCCACCTCCTGGATTGAGTGTAGCAGTTGGGAGCGACCGGCAGCGGAGCGAGTGCAATGGCTCTCGTTGAATCTTAGACGTCGGCTGCCCGAATTTTGTTCCAAGAGCCCAGCGGAAGGTCAAGGATATGCAGGCTTCTGTCAACATTGAAGCGTAGGCAGTCCTTTGCCAGAAAAGCCGAAAGACGATATAATGGAATCGGTATGGGGGGCGCATCGTAATCGCTGCTACGGAACAGAATCGGATCTTGGGGTACAATTCCCGTGCAGAATTGGTTCCCGTCGGAGCATTGGTCTGACGAATCAAAGAAATAGGAGTTAGAGGGTTTTCAACGATGATGCGATTTGATAGATTTACAGAACGGGCGCAGGATGCGGCCATGCGGGCTTACGAAGTTCTGCAACGCTACGGGCACACCCAGGTGGACACCGAGCACCTGCTGCTAGCCCTGATCGAACAGCCGGAGGGCGTCATTCCCGAGATCTTGCACCAGTTGGGTGTAGATCTGGAGGCGGTCGGCCGCCGCCTCGACGAGGAACTCAAGCGCACGCCCCGCACCCAGATTTACGGCGGGGGCGTGGGCCAGGTCTATATCACGCCGAGACTCAAGCGCGTGATCGACCAATCGAATGAAGAGGCCTCCAAGCTAAAAGACGACTATATCTCCACCGAGCACCTCTTTCTGGCTATCGCCAACGAAAAGAATACGCCAGCGGCTCGCATCCTGGCTGACGTGGGGGTAACCCGCGACCGTATCCTTGACGGGATCAAGGAGGTGCGCGGCGGTCAGAAGGTGACCAGCCCCCAGGCTGAGAGCCGCTATCGCATCCTGGACAAGTTTAGCCGCGACCTGACCCAACTGGCCCGTGAAGGCAAGTTGGACCCGGTCATCGGGCGGGACAGCGAGATCCTGCGTGTCATCCAGGTGCTCAGCCGCCGGACCAAGAACAACCCGGTACTCATCGGCGGGGCGGGCGTGGGCAAGACGGCCATTGCCGAGGGCCTGGCCCGCAAGATCGCCGAGGACGACGTGCCCGAGCTGCTGAGCGGCAAGCGGGTCGTCCAGCTCGACTTGGGGGCCATGGTGGCAGGCACGCGCTTTCGGGGTGAGTTCGAGGAGCGCCTGAAAGGCGCGATGGAAGAGATCCAGCGCGCCGAGGGTGACATCATCCTCTTTATAGACGAGATTCACAGTGTGGTGGGCGCAGGTGGAGCCGTGGGCGCCCTGGACGCGTCAAGCATGATGAAGCCGGCGCTGGCCCGGGGCGAACTGCGCTGTGTTGGTGCGACGACGCCGGACGAGTACCGCCGCTACATCGAAAAGGACGCGGCCCTGGAACGCCGTTTTGCGCCCATCTGGGTCGAGGAGCCCTCGGTGGAAGAGTCCATCGAGATGCTCCGGGGCTTGCAGGATCGCTACGAGGCGCACCACAATGTACGCTTTACGGAGGAGGCGTTGGTGGCGGCAGCCCGGCTGTCATACCGCTACGTCACCGACCGCCACCTGCCCGACAAGGCGGTGGACCTGATTGATGAGGCGGCCAGCAAGCTCCGGGTGGCCATTTATTCCATGCCGCCCGACTTGAAGGAAATAAAGTCCAACCTTCAGAAGCTCGCCACCGAAGAGGAGGCAGCCTGGGCGAATCGCGATTACGAGCGGGCAGCTCAGTACAAGACTGAACGGCTGGCCCTAGAATCCGAGTTTGCTGAGCAGCGGGACGCCTGGCGCCAAGAAGCCGGCCTGGACGAAATCGTCGAGGCGGAGGACATCGCCGAGGTTGTGGCCACCTGGACGGGTATCCCGGTAAACAGCCTGATGCAGACAGAGGCGGAAAAGTTGCTGGACATGGAAGAGCACTTGCACGAGCGCATCGTCGGTCAGGATGAGGCCATCGGCGCTGTCGCCGACGCCATCCGCCGCGCCCGCAGTGGCCTGAAGGATCCGCGCCGGCCCATTGGCAGTTTCATCTTTCTCGGGAGCTCGGGCGTGGGCAAGACGGAGCTGGCCAAGGCGCTGGCAGTCTTTATGTTCGACGACGAGGACGCTCTGGTGCGCATTGACATGAGCGAGTACCGCGAGCAGCATACGGTTAGTCGCCTCTTTGGCGCGCCGCCGGGCTATGTCGGCTACGAGGAGGGCGGCCAGCTCACCGAAGCGGTGCGGCGGCGGCCCTACCAGATCGTACTCTTTGACGAGATCGAAAAGGCCCATCCGGACGTGTGGAATGCCTTGTTGCAGATCCTCGAGGACGGCCGGCTGACCGACGGCCAGGGCCGCGTCGTCGATTTCCGCAACACGGTGCTGATCATGACCTCCAACATCGGCACGGCTTACGCCAAGGAGGGGGGCACCTTGGGCTTTTTGCGGAACGACAGCGCCGATGAAGCAGCACGCGAAGCGAAGGAAAAGATCGAGGAGGGCCTGAAAAAGACCTTCCGCCCCGAGTTTCTGAACCGTATAGACGAGATCATCATCTTCCACACCTTGACGCTGGAGCACATGGAAGAGATTGTGACCTTGCAGATGAAAGAGATTCGTGAGCGGTTGGAGGAGCGGGGCGTGATCATCGAACTGACCGACGCGGCCCGCACATGGTTGGCCAAGAAGGGCTACGACCCGGCCTTTGGCGCCCGGCCGCTGCGCCGCACGCTACAGCGCAACGTGGAGAGTCCCCTTTCCAAAAAGATTTTGCGCGGCGAGATCGAGGCTGGGGATCACGTGCTGGCCAAAGCGGGCGATGACCACGAACTGGTTTTTGAGAAGCAAGGACCGATTCCGGTCGAGTTGCCCGTGCCGGCGGAGAAGCAAGACGAGTAGGGCAGATTGCCAAGTACCATCCTGAGCAACGCGAGGGGTTGCTCCACAGAAACCTCCCGCAGGTTCAACCGAATGCCATGTCGGCGCCCGCGGGAGGATTTTGTATCGCTTGCCGGTGGTGAGCCGTGGATCATGTCGCCTTCTCCAGAAACGGCCCCTGGATGGCCATTGTCATCAGGGCTGATGCAAGTCAAACAGATCGGCCCCGGGTCGCTCCTCGTGACAGTGACCGCAGCCGACGTGGGGATCGAATCCAGATTCCAGGTACTTGATGCAGACAGCCTCCACCACCACCTGTCGCTTCAGCCCCAGGAACCGCTTTTCCACGTGCCCTTCTAGCACCAGATTCGGGCAGGCGTTGGCCCGTAGAATGCCGGGCACCGGGCAGGTCTTGCACAGCTCGGGCCGCCACGGTTCTGACTGCGGGTTTTGGGTGATGAGCCGGCACTCCTGCCGCTCCCGCCCCCGGAAGTAATCTTGGTAGTAGTACCGACACTCAGTCCCGGCCGGCGTAATCATCCCCAATCCCTCATTTGTGCACCACCACCAACGTCCCCTTGGGCGCCCACTTGTAGAGCCACTTGGCTTCGGGTGTTTTCATGTTGATGCATCCATGACTCATTGGTCTGCCAAAGTTGTTGTGCCAATAGGTGCCGTGGATGGCATAGCCTCGGTAAAAGAACATGGTCCAGGGTACGTTCGGCAGATAGTATCCTGGGCCGCTCATCGGCGTGGAACGATACTTGGCATAGATCTTGAAACTGCCC
>JASFTJ010000215.1:0-5319 GCA_050053615.1 Anaerolineae bacterium
CCTCACCCCGCGACTCAGTCCGGCTCCACGCCGGGCAACCGCTCTTCGATCTCGTCCAGATCAATCCCCTCATCAAGAAGCACTCTCCGGCCCCGGCCGCCGCCCCGGTCCGGCCCAATCAGCCCTCGGTCCTCCATTTGATCCACCAGCCGGGCGGCACGCGGAAAGCCAACATGCAACCGTCGCTGGATGAACGAGGCCGAGATGCTGTCCCGTCCCTGAGCCAATTCGATCGCTTCATCCAACAAACTGTCCGACTCGTCCTCAAGCCCTGACCACGGCGGGAACAGTTCGGGCTGTTCGTCCGCCTGCTGCTGGTTCCGCAAAAACTCCGTCAGCCGTTCGATCTCTTTGTCCGATACAAAACAGCCCTGTAGCCTAACCGGCGCCGGCTGCTGCGGGGATATGAAGAGCATGTCGCCCCGACCCAGCAGGGTCTCTGCTCCCCCTTGGTCAAGGATCACCCGCGAGTCGGTCTGGCTGGTCACGGCGAAACTGATACGCGCCGGAAAGTTAGCCTTAATGAGCCCGGTCACCACGTCCACGCTAGGGCGCTGTGTGGCGATCACCAGATGGATTCCGGTCGCCCGGCCCATCTGCGCCACGCGGCAGATATGGCGCTCTACCTCATCAGGCGCGATCATCATCAGGTCGGCCAATTCGTCGAGAAAAATCACCAACGTGGGAAGTGGATCTTCTTTTTTGCGGCGGTTCATCCGCCGATTGTACTCTTCCAGATTACGTACGCCCAATTCGTGGAACAGCTTGTACCGCTCATCCATCTGGCGGGTGATCCAGGCCAGCGCACCCACTACTTGTTCCACATCCACCACGACGGGAGCCAACAGGTGGGGAATGCCATTGTAGCCAACCAATTCTACCATCTTGGGGTCGATCATCAGCATTTTGAGTTCATCTGGGCTGTTGTTGCACAACAGACAACAGATAAGGGAATTGATGCACACGCTCTTGCCCGAACCTGTGGCGCCGGCGATGAGCAAATGGGGCATCAGGGCCAGGTCTATGGCAATGGGATGACCCGATACATCCTCGCCGAGGGCGATGGCCAGATGCGAATCAATGCTCCTGAACTCCTGGGCCTCAAGCACCCCTCGCAGCGCCACCAAGGCGACCTCCTCGTTAGGCACCTCCAGTCCGACCACGGACCGGCCCGGTACCGGCGCTTCGATGCGGATGGGAGATGCGGCCAAAGCAAGCGCAAGATCCTTCCGGAGGCTGGCGATGCGCGACACCCGCACCCGCTGCTGCCTTACCTCACCGCCGGCACTCCGGCGTTCGAGATAGCCTGGCTCCAGGCCGAACTGGGTAACTGTCGGCCCTTGGCTGACCTCAACGACCTGCGCCGGCACGCCAAAGCTGGCCAATGTCTCTTCAATGATGCGCGTCTTGCGCCGCATGTCGGTATCGCCATAGGCTTGAGGCGAGGCCGCATCCAACAGGTCCAAAGGCGGCAAGTTCCCATCCCTGCGGCGACGTCTGGCGCCTTTCCTCTTCCGCGGTTTGCGCGACTTTTTCTTCTGCGGTTTGGTCTCCGAAGGGTCCGGCTCCTGCTCCCACCAGGGCACCTCCGCAGGTTCGGGCGCCACAGGCCTGCCCTGACGGGCGGTCCACCAGCGGTTAAACACGGCCGCGAGCGCTCGAGATTGACGGTAGCCCCACTCGCGCAACTCATTCCAGGATACCGGCAGTATCAAGTAGAGACCGGACGCCAGGGCGGCCAACAAGACCAAGGACCCAATCGGCGCGCCCAGTCCCTCCACAAGCAGTACGGCCAACGCCCAGCCCACCCAGCCGCCCAACCGCCCCTGTTCCGCCGTCAAGAACGCCTCGTCAGCGCCCTGGCGAAGCACCAACGGTGCATGGCTGGCTACCAGAAAGACCAGCAGCAGTAGCTCTAACCCGATGATCCTGGCCGGGCCAAGAGGCACCCGATCGCGCAAACCCTCCCACAACAGCCACAAGCCCAGCAACGCCACGCCTAGGGCCAGTGGATAGGCTCCCCAGCCAAAGAGGCGACGCAAGGCCATGGCCCACCAATCCAGCACTGCTCCTGACGAAACGTCCGAGAGGCCGAACACAGTCAGGGCAGCCACAATCAACAAAATCAGGCCGATGGCCTCGCGCTGCATCGGCCCCAAGCCCAGCCTCCACTTGGGGCGCCACTCGCGCAGCCCCTGCCAGATGGACAAAATTCGTTCGATCCTGCGATTTCGACGACGGCTCATCGTACGATCGTCATCCTGTCAACTCAGCGCCGCGCACCCGACGCAAGCTGAGCCCCAAGCGGCGCCCTACTGCGTCAACCTTGAGCACGCGAACGCGAACTTTGTCTCCCTCGTGCACCACATTTCGCGGGTGCAAGAAATTGCCCTCCGCCAACTCGGAGACATGGATCAACCCCTCCAGCCCCTCCTCGACGCGGACAAAAGCGCCGAAATTGACCACGTTGGTCACGGTCCCCTCAATGATCTGCCCCACCTTGTACCGTGATTCGACTTGCGTCCAGGGGTCAGGCCGTAGTCGCTTCAAACTGAGGGCAATCCGCCCCTCATCCGGGTTGACGCCCAGCACGTGGACCTCCACGTCCTGCCCGAGGTTCAGCTCATCGCTGGGGTGTCCCACCCGATCCCACGAGATTTCTGAAATATGGATCAGTCCCTCAACCCCTCCCAGGTCTACAAACGCACCAAAAGCGGTCAGGTTGGTTACAATGCCCTGGCAGATATCCCCCGGCTGGAGATTGGCCAGGATCACCGCCGGCGAACGAAACTCGGACTCGGCCGCCCGCTCTGAAAAGACCAGGCGGTCTTGTTCAGGATCCACCTCGATCAGGCGCAAGGTCAACGAATCGCCGATACGCTGAGCAAGCTCAGCGATCCGCTCATGGGGATCGCGATCGAGGGGCATCTGCTTCAAGTGAGACGCCGGAACAAACCCTTGCAATCCGTTCCAATCGACCAACAGGCCGCCCCGATTCACCCCAGACACTCCAAGACAGAATCGGTCCCCATTGTCCAGGGAGAGTTGCGCCTTCCGCCACATACCCAGCGAGTCGGGCTCATCGTCACCATCCTCCTCGGAACTAGTTGTGGCCCGCTTCAGCCCCGACTCGATGCCCAGCGTTTCAAAGATCTCCTGGCAGTCAGCTGGCGGCACGGTCCCATCCGCAATCTCGCCCTGTTTCAGCAGTGCTTGCCAATATCCCTCATCTGGTAAGGTCCACCAACCATGCCCATCCGACAAAGTGTGCTGCGAACCCTGATCCCCGTACATGCCTCCTTGCCTCTCCCTTGAACACTACTTGCGTACTGCTCATGCTTCTTCGCCCATGGTGCGGGCAAGCGGGCTAATTGATTATGGTAGCATCGGAAATGATTGATATTTTGCTGGAATTGAGCCGTCTAGCGGCCCCTGGACCATAAGCCGGCGGACAGGCGACCAAAGCCTCTATTCCATGCGCAACAAGGGTTTCACCGGTTCTGATGTCAAGGCTCCGCTGAAAATAGGTCTTTTCAGCGGGAGAGAGGGGTGTATGTTGCGTGCGCGCTTTGCACGCACGCAACATACGGTACCCATTCTCTCGACTGCCCTGAAAAAAGGCAGTCATGTCAAGACTTTTTCGTGTTACGAATTGATTATAGGATAGTTGAACTCGATTGTCAAGGTTTATTATGTTCTGCTGTCTGTTCGCTGCCATCCCCGGAGAGGAAAGCCCCATTCTGCTCGAGATCGGCCAGGGCTTTGGCCACCTCAGCGATTGCCACTCTTTGTTTACGATACAGGTCCGACTCGCTCATCGCCAGCCGGCGGGCAACATCGCGCACCTTGAGACCACGGACAAACTTTAAATCCAAGATATTGTAAAGCATCCACGCTGCGGTGGTCATCTGCCGCTCACCGTCCGGGCGCAGGCGCTCGATTGCCTGTTTCAGCACCGTTCGCAGCGCATGCGCCGGGCTATCGCCCTGCACCCGGATCGCATCGCGCACGACGCGCAAGTCCAACAAAGGGCTCTCGGTCAGCTTGGGACCACCCCAGTAGTGGGTCAGGGCATCTTTGACCCATGTCTGGATTTCTGGCGAATAGACGGGGCTGTCCTCGATGATCTGCATCGGCGGGGAACCAGCATACAGGGTGGCATCCTGCCAACGGTGCAACCGCTCGATATTGGGCAGGATGCGGCGCAGGGTATCAAAGACACTTTGTTGGAAGTAGCGATCCTCCAGCGCCTCCTGTGCCCTGCTGACGAGAAGCGCGGCAATCTCACGCTCTTCAGCGGTCAGATCCGGCACCGGCGCCCTACCTTCGACGCCTAGCACCCCCAGCCGAATGTCGTCGGTCTTGCCGTGGAGTGGTACCAGCCAGAATCCGTCGCCGGGCGCCAAACGACATTCCTCGCCCTCGTCGACCCGATTGCTAAGAGAGGTTGCCAATGTAGCCAACTCGTGGTTCTTCAGAAAATCCAGAATCGCTGTTCTGTCGCCGCAATGGGCCTCCAACCGATGTTGTCCACCGGCCAGCACGGCAACAAAACCGGTTCGGACCTGCAAGAGATCGCACAGCGCAGCCAGGGTGTTCTCCAAGAAAGCACGCAGGTCCCCGGTGGTCAGCAACCGCCGGTCGAGGGTTTGGATCCAGGCGATCTCTTTCCGATCCTGGCGATAGATGGCGCGATCAATGTACGGCTTGGCCCGATTGATGACCAATTGCAGAAGGACGATGACTCCGACAACCGCAAAGACAAGCACCGTGTCGCGGGGCAAGCCCAAGATCTGCTGGACCTTGGGCACGGCCAGCATGGTAAAGATCACGGCCGCGCCGACCAAGGGGCCGCGCATCAGGTAGTGGATAAGGTTGTGTCGAATCACCCGGTCCGGGGTGAGCGCGCCGAAATACGCCACGCTGTAGCTCATGAGCACGATCATCAGCAGGACGCCCACGTTGCCCGCCAGGAGCAAGAGCCCAAAGCCGTTGGGAATCAGTGCGGCCGGCATGGTAGTCAGAATCAGATAGGGAAAGACGCCCAAGGCCGGGGCAGCGAAGGCCAGCCCCAAGTAGGTCATCCGTCGCCGCGAAGCCCGTGTCAGGCATCGCCGTCGGGCGCGGCGGATGTTGGCTGCCCCCCAAATCACGGTGACAAAAAAGTAAACGGCAAAGACCCAAAAGAGGGGCCCTGCAGCCAAGTGAGACGCGTGCGGCAGATACACACCATCGCGCACCAGCAGATCGCTAAGAAGCACCATCCCGAAAAAGATGACGCTGGCCGCGTAGCTGAGCAACACGGCAAACCGACGCCAG
>JASFTJ010000216.1:0-5313 GCA_050053615.1 Anaerolineae bacterium
CCGGGATAGGGTGAGTGTGAAATTTCTGCAGCATTCCCGGGACGGAAAGCAATCGACCTCACTAGAATTTCGGGTTCTCGTCACTGACGGTGGGATCAGATGGGTAAACTTTGTCGCCAACCCGATGTCCGAAGCCGGAGAGCTGGCGGGCCAGATGGGTCTGGCTCTGGATATCACTCGTAGGGTACAGACGGAAAAGGCGCTGCGACAACGTACCATCGAGTTGGAAGAGCGAAACGAGGAATTGGATGCTTTTGCTCATACGGTGGCTCACGATCTTCAAGATCCGTTGAGTCTGGTCATTGGCTATGGCGCGGTCTTGGTTGACGATCGCGCCTCGCTGTCCGATCAGGAATTCCAGAGAGGTTTGTCCATCATTCTGCAGAGCGGACGCAAGATGAGCAATATTATTGACGAATTGTTCTTGCTGACCCAAGTGCGCAAAACGGAGGTGGACACGCGGCGGGTTGATATGGCTGGCATTGTCGCTGGCGCCTTGCAGCGGTTGGCTCATTTGGTCGAGGAGCAGCAAGCTCAGATCGTTCTGCCCGACAGTTGGCCGGCGGTATGGAGCTATGAACCGTGGATCGAAGAGGTGTGGGTAAACTACTTGAGCAATGCGCTAAAGCACGGAGGTCGGCCGCCCCATGTGGAACTGGGCGCGGAGGTGCAGTCCGACAGCTCAGTCCGTTTCTGGATACGAGACAACGGACCGGGTTTGACCGAGGAAGAGCAAGCTCGCCTGTTTACCCCATTCACAAAGCTCAGCCAAGTCCGAACCAAGGGGCATGGGTTGGGGTTGTCCATCGTGCGACGCATCGTGGAAAAGCTCGGTGGGTGGGTCGGCGTAGAAAGCGATGGCGTGCCAGGACGAGGGAGTGTCTTTTACTTTACGTTGCCGGGAACCAATGAGGAGGCAAACTAGATGGAGCAGGAAGCAGGGCACATGGTTTACGTTGTCTCCGATGCGACGGGTGGCACCGGTCGGCGAGTCGTGGAGGCAGCATTGGCCCAGTTCTCCGGGGCTGAGGTGACGGTCAATGTCGTGCCTGGCATTCGGGAGGTCGAAGAGGTCAAGCGTGTGATCAAGCAGGCAGCCAGTGTGGGCGGTACGATTGTCCACACTTTGGCATTGCCCAACTTGAGGAAGGAGGTGCTGACCGAAGGACGACGCCGCCATGTGGTGACCATTGACCTGATGGGGCCACTCGTCTCCCGTCTGTCGGAATGCCTGGAACTGTCGCCCCTCGCCCGGCCTGGCCTACTCCGCCAGCTCGACGAGAGCTACTTTGAGCGTATCGGCGCTATTGATTTCGCTGTCCGCCATGATGATGGGCGCAATGTGCAAGAGTTGCCCCAGGCTGAATTGGTGTTGGTCGGCGTGTCTCGAACCTCCAAGACGCCGATCAGCATCTTTTTGGCCTATCGCGGCTGGCGTGTGGCAAATATCCCCATCGTCTCCGATCTGGAACCCCCACCCATCCTGTTCCAGATCGACCGCCGTCGGGTCATCGCACTGACCATCCAGCCTGAGCGCTTGGTAAAACTACGCTACGCCCGAGCCAATCGCATGACCAGGAGGGTGTCCCTAGACTATGCCAACAAAGAATACGTCCAACGGGAGCTCGATTGGGCTGAGTTGATCTTGCACCGAAGACGGTGGGCCAAGGTGGATGTGACCAACAAGTCTATCGAGGAATGCGCAGCAGAGATCATCGCCCTGTATGAGCGGCGAATGGGCCAGCGTTCGTAGCCTGATCAGGGATCCAGCTCAAGCGCGATGGGGCAGTGGTTGGAACCTACGACGTGATTGAGAATGCGGGTGTCACGGACATGGGACATCAATTCTTTTGCCACGCACGGTTGTTGCATTCTCACTTGACAGCGGATCGGGGACTTGGCAACAGCCCTGTCTCTCACGAGAATCCGTTGGCACTCCACGAAACCTGTCTCAATTCATCCCCCGCCAATGACGTGGACGACCTTGACGTCGTCGCCCTCGGACACAGTTTGCGTGGCGTATTCACCCGGCGGCACCAGCCTGCCGTTGACCGACACGACGATGTGACGGTGAGTAAAGTCGCAGGCGGTTAGTACATCCTGGATGGTCATCCCTTCTTGCCAGGGGACGTTCCACTTGTCGTTGACGCGGATCATCTAGCTACTCGTGACTCGTAGTGCGCGAAACGTGAAACCATCTGTTCCTACCTCACGCATCACGTTCTTGATGAACAAAGGCGCAGAGCCGATGCATTCAACTCTGCGCCTTTGCAGTTCTTCTTCAGAAGGGCTATTCTTGCCCGTCCGTGTGCTGCTTGATCAACGCCACCACGTCGGGAAAGTCAATGCCCAGTTCCTTGGCCGTCTCCAAGGTGGGGATGCCGTTTTGGTTCCAGCCCCGCCGCTTGTAGACAGCGTCAAGCAGCTTCTCGTACTGCTCCTCGCGGTACCTGCGCAGCGCTAGGCGCTTTTCGGTGGTGGCCATGCCCTCAGGGTCGATGCCCACCAACTCACGGAGCTGCTCGTCGTAGCGCTCGGCGCGGCTCTCGTACTCCACGTCGGTGACCGGCCCTACGGAGCGGTAGGGGATGGCGTCGTGCTCACGCGTGCCAAACCCCATCTTTAGGTTAAAGACTCGCTGAAAATTATAGACGACCTCCGACATGCGGACCAGGTCGTCGCCGTTCTTGACGTCGTCGCGGCCGGTGACCGCCTGGAACAGATCGACATAATTCTGCACGTGCTCTGGAACCTTGGCTGCGTCGATGCCGCTGTACAGATCGCGGTTGGTCGCTGGCTCTACGTCATTCCAGGGCAGCTTGCACAGGCCATTCAGGCCAAACCAGGTGCGCCACATGGGAAAGTAGTGCAGTGCTTCAGCCTTGTCCTCAAAGGTTGGGATCTGGTTGTTGACGGCGTCCATAAAGATCAGCCACGCCTCGTCGTGCTGCGGCCCCTTGTTGGCCAGGCCGTAGCCGCCTTGCTGGGCCAGCGATTCCTTGGTCACGTACTCACTGTACTCCAGCCCCTTACACTCCATGCCGATGTCCTGCAAGAATCTCGGATCTGCGCCGTATTCTTCAGCAAGGAACGTTTTCATGCGGCGGATGCCCTGACCGATGACGGCGCCGAACCCCTCTCCGCGCCCCATCTGGTGCAGCACCTCGAGCATAGCGTCGCCGTTGCCAAAATTCAGTTCCAGGCCGCCTGTGATCTCTTTGTTGATGATCCCCTCTTCGTAGCACTCCATGGTAAAGGCCAGGGTTGTGCCGAAGGATATGGTGTCAATGCCGTAGGTATCACAGTAAAAGTTGGCTTCCAGCACGGCGTGGGCGTCCCAGATGCCACAGTTGGCGCCGATGCCCGCCACTGTCTCGTACTCGGGACCGTCCACGCTAACAATCTGGCCTTTGTATGGACCGGTGTGCGGTTTGAATCCCTTGGCAAATTTGGCGCAGGCCAGCGTGCAACCGTACCAGCATCCGTCAGGAGCGGTGTACTCAAAGTACTTCTGAAAGTGCGGCGAATAGATCTTGGCCGCCTCCGGATGCGCGCCATAGCGAAAGTTGTGCACCGGTAGAATGTCGTAATCGTTCATGATCTTGGTCAGGTGGTTGGTCCCATCCTTCCGCATCTCGAACATGATGGGGTCCCGCTCATAGATCTCGCGGTGCATCTTGGCCCCTGTGTCTTGAATGCGAGACAGATCGGCCGGGTGGTTGCTGTCGCCGGAGAGGCCGTCGTACTTGACCACGAGCGCTTTGATCTTTTTCTGGCGCAGTACCGTGCCGATGCCGCCCCGTCCGGCCTGTTTCAGCCGGACGACCTCGCGCCGTGGGTCGTAGAAGCTGAAATTTAGGCAGCCCATCCGCGTGTGCTCCGCACCGAGACCCGCCGAGACCGATGAAATGCCTTGCCGTTCCTTCGGCGTCTTGCCGAACAACGCCGCCATCTCCTCGGCCAACAAGTGGCTGTTGACCGACTCTTCGGGCGCATCAATGATCTGCACCAGCCCTTCGTTGCCATCTATGAAAACAATGACCTCCCGATCGGCGATGCCCTGGACTTCCAGCGCATCAAAGCCGGCGAACTTGAGCAACGGGCCAAAATAGCCGCCCACGTTACTGTCCACGACGCTGCCTGTCAGCGGCGAGATGCTCACGACGATCGATTTGCCAGTGCCGGGATACTGCGTGATGCCGCCGATGGGGCCCGCGGCGATGACGATTTCGTTCTCTGGGCTGTCCCAGGCTGTCTCGCCGGTTACGGCGTTCCACAACAGCCACAAATCAAAGCCGCGTCCGCCGATAAACGTTCTCTTCATCTTTTCGTCCACCGGCTTGGCGGCGATAGTGTTGGCGGACACATTGACAGAAAGAGTCTGGCCGGCGTATCCCTGCTTTACTATTGGCGGGTCGTATCGGAACTGGGCCAGGATGGCATGTTGTTTTCTCAATGCTTCAATGCGTTCCTTCTCTGTATCTGCGCTTGTCATTTCCTGTCTCCTAGCCTTCTAACTTTTCAATAAAGATAGAGCTGGTAGGACATTCTCTTGCGCACAAGCCACACGAAATACACTTGATCGGTTCGATGTAATCCTGGTGGTAATACATACCGAGATTCGGACAAAAGCCCACACAGGAGAGACAGCCGACGCAGTCCTTCTTCCTGAGGCGCACGACGCCCGCTTTGTCTCGGTAGAGGGCGCCGGTAGGGCAGATCTCAATGCACTCGCCGCATTGATCGCAGACCGCCATCGCCCATTCCGCGTTTCCCAGGCTTGTGATGCGGATAGCCGATTTGTCGCGATCGCTCTCTTTGTACCAGGTCTTGGAGCAGATTTCCTCACAGAGGTGGCAGCCGATGCACAGTTCCTCATTCGTGATCAGAACCTTCATTGTTCGTCCCCTCTCTCTTGCTGTTTGCAAAGTCAAGCGCTTCCGCCTGTGCGGCGAAAGCGCTTACAGCCAGAACCTAGGGACCTGGCGCCTTTGCCGTCCCGCCCAGGCGGCCATCTTCCGAGACTGCTCGGAGGATGAGAATTCATGTCGATGCATTATACCTCAAGAAGAGCGCTGGGTCAAACAGCAGATCGCAGCAAGTAGTTGACCTCGCGCTTTGGCTGCACCGGCTGCCCTGCTATCTCTTGCTCACGCACGGCTTTTGAAGTATAATCTCCAGGCTGGACCCGGGGGCTTGAACGCAATATTTGATTGGGAGGAACTTTATGACTCCGGAAACTGTGGCTGTGCCTCGCTTTGAGATGCTGAGTCAAGAGCAGTGCGGCATGATTCACCGTGCTTCGTTAGAGAT
>JASFTJ010000217.1:0-5298 GCA_050053615.1 Anaerolineae bacterium
GACCTGGTAACATGGGCAGCGATGCCCTTCAACGTGCTGGTGGCCCACCAGGACCGCCGCGTGGTCGAGACGCACCAGCCACAACCCTCCGGACTGCGCATCGGCGAAAAGATGATCCAGGGGGACTGGCCCATCGTCGAATATCGCCGCCGGCGGGAGCAACTGATCGAGATGGCTCACAGGGAAGGCGGGCCATGATCCGCTTTGTGCGCTCGACGCTCCACCCGGCCGCCTACCACGGCCACGACAAAAGGCCGCCCTTTTTTGAGGGCTGGTATTACAAGATGGTGGATGCTTCCGAGCAGCACCGCTACGCCGTCATCCCCGGCATCTTTTTGAGCGACGACCCCGACCAGCATCACGCTTTCGTCCAGGTGTTGGACGGCACAACGGGGCGCTCGACTTATCATCGCTACCCGGCGGATGCCTTCTGGGCGGCGGAGCGGGAGCTCGATCTGCGCATCGGCCCCAACCGCTTCACCGCCGAGCACCTGTCGCTCCAGGTCGAGTCGCCTGAGCTAGAGATTGGCGGCGAGCTGCGTTTCGGAGGCCTTTGTTCCTGGCCGGTGACGCTCGCCTCGCCGGGCATTATGGGCTGGTACGCCTGGGTGCCCTTCATGCAGACCTATCACGGCGTGGTCAGCCTGGACCACCGCATCGGCGGTGTGCTGCGGGTCAATGGCCAGCCCGTCGACTTTGCCAGGGGGCGCGGCTACATCGAAAAGGACTGGGGCCGGAGCTTCCCGGCGGCCTGGATCTGGTTGCAGACCAACCACTTTGAGGAACCGGGCACCAGCTTGACCGCCTCGGTGGCCATCATCCCCTGGCTGCGCGGTTCGTTCCCCGGCTTTATCGCCGGCCTGTGGCACGAGGACGTATTGTACCGCTTTGCCACCTACACCGGCGCCCGTATCGAAAGACTCGACATCGCTGACGAGGCAGTAACCTGGGTCATCCGTGACCGGCGCCACCGCCTGGAGATGCGCGCCATCCGCGCCGAGGGCGGCCTGCTCCAGGCGCCGACTATGGTCGACATGGGCCGGCGCATCGCCGAGACGCTGAACGCCCGCGTTGAGACGGTCCTGTACAGCCTCGAGGGCGGCCGCTCTCGGCGGCTCTTTCGGGACACGGGCCGTCACGCCGGCCTGGAAGCCGTCGGCGATCTGGCGCGGCTGCGAAGCATGTGGGCGTCTACACTGTAGCGCCGCTCACCGTCAAGATCTCGTGCAGATTGTATCCTGGGTTTTGAGACCCACCCCCACATATGAGGAGAAACGATATGTTGAGAAGAACCAAGCCTACCAAACAGGAAGGGGGTCCTGCTCCGGCGTCGGTGCTGGGACCGGGAACCCCAGCCCCCGATTTTACCCTGACCGACCAGGCAGGCGAGCCGGTCACCCTGCGCGATTTTCGCGGCAGGCCGATTGTGCTGGTCTTTTACCCTGCCGATTGGAGCCCGGTCTGCGGCGACCAATTGACCCTCTACAACGAGATACTGCCGATGTTCGAGGCGCACAATGCTCAGGTGCTGGCCATCTCGGTGGACGGCAAATGGTGTCACCGGGCCTTTGCCGACCAGCGCAACTTGCGCTTCCCGCTGCTGGCGGACTTTGAGCCCAAGGGCGCAGTGGCCCGGACCTACGGCGTCTACGACGCCGTGAATGGCCTTGCCCGGCGGGCGCTGTTCGTCCTCGATGCGGAGGGCATCATCCGCTGGAGCCACGTCTCGCCGCCCAACGTCAACCCCGGCGCTGACGGCATCTTGAACGCGCTGGAGGCGCTGTAATCGGAACAAACTACGGAGGCATGGAGGACACAGAGAATTACAGAAAACCTCCGGGGTGAAAGGAAGGTAACATGGCAACGACGGACTCTCCTACTTTGAAACCGCCCGTCGGCGGCCGCGACCACATCGAGGGGCCGGCCGACGCCCGGGTCACGCTGCTCGAGTACGGCGACTATGAGTGTCCCCACTGCCGCCAGGTGGCGCCCATCATCGAGCAGGTCCAAGAGCGCTTTGGCAACCGGCTGCGCTATGTCTTTCGCCACTTTCCCATCACCACGGCCCATCCCAACGCCCAGCTCGCTGCTGAGGCCGCGGAGGCCGCGGCTGCTCAGGACAAGTTCTGGGAGATGCACGACCGGATCTTTGAGTACGACGGCCCGCTGGACCGGCAGCAACTGGTCCGATTTGCAGAGGAATTGGACCTCGACCTGGAACGTTTCGAGCGAGAGCTGGACGGGCATGCCCACGCCGACCGCGTCCGCGAGGATTTTCTCAGCGGCGTGCGCAGCGGGGCCAACGGCACGCCGACCTTTTTCCTCAACGGCGTGCGCTACGACGGGCCGTGGGACCTCGATTCGCTCATCGCCGAGATCCAAAAGCCGCTCGGTGTGCAGGTACGCTTGCTGTTTCAGCAGTTCACGCGCCTCCAGGCCAGCGGCGGCATCCTGCTGCTGGCAGCGACGGTCCTGGCCTTGGTATGGGCCAACTCGGTCTGGGGCAGCGGCTATTTTGAGGTGTGGGAGACCTACCTCAAGATCGAACTGGGCGACCTCGCCCTCAAGGAAAGCCTGCTCCACTGGGTCAACGACGGGTTGATGGTCATCTTTTTCTTTCTCGTCGGCCTGGAGATCAAGCGTGAGATCCTGGTCGGCGAATTGGCCTCGCCGCGGAAAGCGGCGCTGCCCCTGGCGGCGGCCGTAGGCGGTATGCTCCTTCCGGCGAGCATCTATGTTCTGTTCAACCTGGGCGGCGAGGGTGGTTCGGGCTGGGGCATCCCCATGGCCACCGACATCGCCTTCCTTCTCGGCTTGCTTACCGTGTTGGGCAGCCGGATTCCGGTCTCGCTCAAGGTCTTTTTCACCGCTCTGGCCATCGCCGACGACCTGGGCGCAGTGTTGGTCATTGCCCTCTTTTACAGCGGCGAGATTTCGTGGATTGCGCTGGGCGTGGCCGCCGTTTTCCTGGCCTTCCTGGTCGTGCTCAACCGGGGGCGCGTCCGCCACCCGCTGCCCTATGCCCTGCTGGGCATCGGACTGTGGCTGGCGTTCCTCCAATCCGGGATTCATCCCACTATCGCCGGCGTGCTGCTGGCCCTGACCATTCCGGCGCGCACGCCAGTACGGGCTTCGGCCTTTGTGGCCCAGTGCACGGCGGCCCTGGGCGGGCTGGAACCCGACGCCCACGCAGAGGAAAACCGCCGACAACAAGCCGCCGCGCAGACGCTGGAAGCCATCGCCGAACGCATCCAGACGCCCCTGCAACGCCTGGAGCGGACGCTCAACCCCTGGGTGGCTTACCTCGTCGTGCCGATCTTTGCCCTGGCCAATGCCGGCGTTGGCCTAGGCGGCAACCTGGCCGAGGCGTTGACCAATCCTGTCTCGCTGGGCATCCTCGCCGGGTTGGTATTGGGCAAGCCGCTAGGCGTCACCCTCTTCTCGTGGCTGGCCGTGCGACTGGGTATCGCCGACCTGCCCTTCGATGTCACCTGGAGTCAATTGTTTGCCGCAAGCTGGCTGGCCGGCATCGGTTTCACCATGTCGTTGTTCATCGCCAGTTCGGCCTTTGCCGGCGCGCTGCTGGACACGGCCAAGGTGAGCATCCTGGCCGCCTCGCTGGTAGCCGGCGGGATCGGCTTTGGTTTGCTGCTGCTGACCGCCTCTACTCACGAGGAGGTTTCTCCACTGCCAGAGGCAACGACGAGGGCGTGAAAAGATTTGAAAAAAAGAAGATTCAGGCTGAAAAGTCTTCTACAAAACGATGGCGCGGCACCCATGGCCGCCGCGAAGCCGGCTGGACACGGCTATCAATCTGGTTTTTCTGTGGGTGCATGAGTTTTCGGTGCGCGACACGCCCAACGCCGTGCTCTATATAATCAATAATCCCTCTTTTCCTCCCTGAAGCGACTTGTCTCAGCGGAGTCGTTTCTTGCTTTGCAGGCCAGCCGCGGCGGCTGGCGGCGCGGCTGGTTGGGCCGGAGGTGGCTCGAAGGCAAGCTCTCTCGCTGTATATAGGTTAGAGACCCGTTAGAAATCTTTGCAATATCTTGACAAAACATTTTGTGTGTGATACAATTGCTCTCGAGATGGGAGCCAGGTGTCGGTCAAGGCCGCACCGCAAAACAGCTCGAGGCACCTGGGACCCTTTGCAAGTATGAACCGTCAAACGAAAGGAGGTACCACCGTGAGAGGTTCACTGAACCTAGGCAAAGTACTGGGCATTCCGATCCGGCTGCATGCTAGCTGGTTCTTGATCGCGGTCCTGATCGCTTGGACGTTGGCGGTAGGCTACTTTCCCCAGGAATATCCTGGCTGGGCTGCCGCGACCTACTGGTCTATCGGGGCCGTCACGGCCATCCTTTTCTTTGCTTCGGTGCTGATCCACGAGCTGGGTCATTCGGTGCTGGCCCTGCGGGAGGACGTGCCGGTCAAGAGTATCACTCTCTTTGTCTTTGGCGGCGTGGCCCAAATCGGCCGCGAACCGCCGACAGCTGGCGCCGAGTTCCGTATCGCCATCGCCGGGCCGCTTTCGAGCCTGGGGTTGGCCGCCCTGCTTGGTGGGCTAGGGGGCGCCCTGGCCGACAATATCGTCCTGTCGGCGCCGTTGGCCTACCTGGGCCGCATCAACCTGTTATTGGCCGTCTTTAACATGATCCCCGGCTTCCCGCTGGACGGCGGGCGCGTGCTGCGCGCAGCGCTGTGGGCCTTTGGGGGCAGCTTCCGAAACGCTACCAAGTGGGCTTCGCGGGCCGGCCGTGTCGTGGCGTTTGGCTTTATCCTGTTCGGCGTAGGACAGATCCTGCTTGGCGGAGGCTTTCTGAACGGCCTGTGGATCGCCTTTATCGGCTGGTTCTTGAATAACGCCGCCGAGTCGAGCTATCAGCAGGTGGTCGTGCGCGACATGCTCAGCGGGGTCAAAGCGCGCGACGTTATGACGCAGGAGTGTATGACCGTGCCCGGCAACCTGGGGGTCGACCGCCTGGTTGAGGACCACGTCCTGGGCGGGGGCCAGCGATGCTTCTTTGTGGCTGACAGCGGCGCGATGGAAGGGCTGATCACGTTGCACAACATCCGTGGCGTGCCGCGTGATCAGAGGGCCGGGCTGACGACGGGCCAGGTGATGACCCGCATCGACAGTGTGCTACGTGTGCATCCCGAGGATGATGTCTGGAGTGTGCTGCAGCAAATGGATGAGAACGACGTCAACCAGGTCCCGGTCATGGATAGCGGTCGCTTTCTGGGCCTGATCACCCGCGAGAGCTTGTTGCACGACATCCGCCTGCGCGCCGAGCTGGG
>JASFTJ010000218.1:0-5295 GCA_050053615.1 Anaerolineae bacterium
TGCTGCCCGAGCTGACGGTACCGACCAGCAGGTCTACCCCGTCTACCTCGATCAGCTCGCGGGCCAGGGTGGCCGTGGTCTCGGCGCTGCCCTGGTCGTCGCGGATGAGCACCTGGACCTCGCAGTCATCGATCATAAAGGTATGGTCCTCGGTGCCCGGTGCGCCGGTGGCGTACTCCATGCCCAGCAGGAAGCTCTGCTCGATCATGGTGCCATAGATGGCCAGCGACCCCGTTAGGTCGCTGATGAGCCCGATCTTGATCGGCTCGTCGCAGGTCAAGCCGGCAGCCGGCGCTTCGGTGGGCTCGGCTTCCGCCTTGGTGGGCTCCGGCTCGGGTGCCGTGGTGGGCTCGGCTTCGGCTTTGGTTGGTTCGGGCTTGGGCGGTTCCGTCGGCGGTGCCTCGGTCGGCCCACAGGCAGCGAGCAGCGCCACGATCACCAACAATGCAAAAAGCTTGTACATGGTTTTCATCTCTTTTCCTCCTTAGGCGAATTGCCTGGGGATCACTATGGACCCTATTCTATCACAGATCATTTGCTCCGTCTAGCGTTCATTTTCCAGCGCGATCACCTCCTTTCGAGCGGTGCGATTCGTGGTTCGTGATGCGTGACGCGTGCTCCATCGCTTCCCGGGTCACGAATCACGAATCATCCTGCACGTCGCTGGCGAGTACCAGCGCTTCGCCGTAGCAGACCACATTGTCGGACGGGTCGGTGCACACGGTGCTCAGATTCACAAGTTGCTTCTCAGGTCGGATACGAATAATCTCGACGGACGCGGTCAACTCCCGCTCCACGTAGGCCGGGCACGGAAAATGGAGCCGCTGCTTCAAATAGTTGGTCCCACGCCCCGGAAGCTCGGTGCCCAGCAAGTAGGAGAACAGGCCGCCCAGCAACCCACCGGGAACGACAGTTCCTTCCAGTCCCATTTTTTGGGCGTATTTGGGCTTGATGTACAGGGGATTGTGATCGTGGGTCAGTTTGGCGTATTCCGCCAGGTCGGCGGCGGTGAAGGTGCGGCGGGTGGTGGCGCGCTGGCCGGAGGTCATGCCTTTGAAGAGACGGGAATCAGGGAATCGGGTATCGGGAAATCGGGGAGTTTGGATTTGGTCATTGGTTATTGGGAATCCTGTCCTGAGCGGAGTCGAAGGATCAGGCAGCTGGATGCGGGTGCGGCCTTGGAGACCGGCGTGGCCGTCGGGGCGGATGACGAGCGTGGACAGCTCGGCCAGGCCCTCGGCGGGTTGGACCTCGGTCACTTCCACGCGGACCTCGACCTTCTCGCCGGTGGGCGTGGCGCTGGGGAACATCAATTCCTGTTCCACCTGGAGAGTGCCGGGGCCGGGCAGGCGCGTGCTCAGCACGCTGCACACGACGCTGTAGAGGAACATGCCGTGGGCCACCGTCTGCCCGAACTTGGTCCGCGCCGAGAACTCGGGATCAACGTGGATCGGGTTGTCGTCGCCGCTGAGCGCGGCAAAGCGGTCAAAGTCGGATTGGGTAAAGACCCGCCTCACGCTGGCCACTTGTCCAACCTGCAAACTCATTTGCTCCTTCCCTCCAAAAAGTCGGCGATGCCCTGCCGCGCTTCCCCGGTCACAATCTGTTCGACAAAACGGGCGTGCTCGGCTTCCAGCCGGGCGGCCAGATCACCGCGACTCAGCAGCTGCTTGGTGTGGCGCACGCTTCCCGGCTTTTTGGCGGCGAGGTCCTGGGCTACGACCAGCGCCTCGTCGCGGATGCGGCCGGCGGGGACGACGCGGCTGGCCAGCCCCCAGGCCACGGCCTGCTCGGCGCGGATGGTCCGATTGCCCAGCAGCACCTCGGCCGCCCGCTGTGGCCCGATGCTGGACGGCAGCATCGCCGTCCAGCCTCCGTCGGGGCTGAACCCGACGACGCTGTAGTAGGGCGTGAAGCTCGCTTCGGGCGCGACCAGCACGACGTCGCAGCCCAGCACCAGCCCCAGCGATCCGCCGGTCACGATGCCGTGTACGGCCGCCACCACGGGCACCGGCAACTCAACCAGGGCCAGGATGACCTGGTTCAGCAGGCCGACGATTTCATCGGCGTAGGCCGCCAGGTCGTCCCGGTGCGCGGCGAACCCGCCCACGTCGCCGCCGGTCGAAAACGAGCGCCCGTTGGCCTGCAAGACCACGGCGCGCACGTTCGCATCGTCGGCAATCTCCTCCAGCGTGGCCAGCATCTCGTCCAGCAGCGCCGGCACCAAGCTGTTGTGCCGCTCCGCCCGGTCTAGCGTCAGCACCGCCACCGCTCCCACTCGCTCCAGAACCACCAACTTTCCCATGCTCCTGATTTCCCGATTCCCTGATACCTGATTTCCTACTTCCCGTATTCTTCCCGCAACTCCCGCTTCAACACCTTCCCCGCCGCTGTACGGGGCAGCGCCTCGACGAAAACCGCCGATTTCGGGATCTTGTACTTGGCCAACTTGCCCCGGCAGAACTCGATGACCTCCTCCTCAGTCAGCGCCTGGCCCTCCTTGACAACGACAACGGCCCGGCCCACCTCCTGCCACTTGGGGTGCGGCACGCCGATGACGGCCACCTCGGCCACGGCCGGATGGTGGTAGATGACGTTTTCGACCTCGGCGGGGTAGACGTTCTCGCCGCCGCTGATGAACATGTCCTTCCAGCGGTCGACGATGTAGTAAAAGCCCTCGTCGTCGTACATGGCCGCGTCGCCAGAGTGCAACCAGCCGTCCACGAGCGCCTCCGCCGTGGCCTCGGGGCGGTTCCAGTAGCCGGTGGTCACGTTGCCGCCCCGGATACACAGCTCGCCGACCTCGTCCGGGCCGAGCACGCGGCCCTCGCGGTCCATGATGCACACGTCGGTATGGAGCACGGGCTTGCCCACCGAACCGGCCTTGCGCACCGCATTCTCCTTGTCGATGATGAACACCGTCGGGCCGGTCTCGGTCATGCCAAAGCCCTGTTGGATGACGATGCCCCGCTCGGCATACTGCTGCACCAGCGAGGGCGGCAGCGACGAGCCGCCGCTGCCCCAGTGCTCCATGCTCGACAGGTCGTATTGGTCAAAGTCGGGGTACTGGGCCAGCATCAGGTAAATGGACGGCACCAGCAGCAGCTTGGTCACGCGCCACGCCTCGATGAGGCCCAGGAACGCGCCCGGCTCAAAGGCGCGCATGACGACCAGGGTGCCGCTAGCGTGAAAGATCGGCCCGGCATAGAGGCCCAGGCCGCCGGCGTGGAAGGTGGGCAGCACGTTGAGGTTGACGTCCTCGCTGGTCAGGTCGATGGCCGCGCCCATGCTCACGGCGTTGTAGAAAAAGTTGCCATACGTGACCTGTGCGCCCTTGGGCCGGCCCGTCGTGCCCGAGGTGTAGAGGATGGCCCAGGTTTCGGTGCAGGACAGCTCGGGCAGCGGCACGCCCGCCGGGTCGCCGGCAGCCAACGCCGCCTCGTAGGCCCACTTGCCCTCCGGCGCACCCTCGTCCATAACCACGTAGAACTCGGCCGAAATGTCGGGCCGCAGCGCGTCCACCGCCTCGGCAAAGCCGGGCTCGTAGATCAAGACGCGGGGCTCGCAGTCGTTGAGGATGTATTCTAGCTCGGGCACGGCCAGCCGCCAGTTGAGAGTGTTCAGAATGGCACCCATCTTGCCGCAGGCGAACAGAACCTCGTAGTAGTCGGAACTGTTCTGGGCCAGGATCGACACCCGGTCGCCCCGCTCGATGCCCAATGTATCCTTGAGAAAACTGGCCAGCCGGTTGGCCCGCTCGTTGAACTGGGCGTAGGTGAAGGTCCGTCCCGTGTGCGCGTCCACCAGCGCCAGCTTGTCCGGCGTGCGCTCGGCGTGGCGCTTGATCCAGTCGAAGTGATACACATCTTCCTCCTTGTGTCTTTGGTAACTGGTAGATTGGTACATTGGTAAGTTGGCAGATTGGGAACCGCATCCCCAATGTGCCAATTTACCAACTTGCCAATCTACTCATCAACCAGCAACACCGCCTTGCCCGTTACCACTTGCTTCTCTGTTTGGTTGTATGCATCTGTCTTTAGCGTGATGATCCGCTTTTCGGGCCGCCAGGCGCAGACCTCGACGGTTGCCGTAATCGTGTCGCCGATGAACACCGGCGCCAGGAACTCGATTTGTTGGCTGAGGTAGATGGCGCCGGGGCCGGGCAGCTTGTTGCCCAGCACCGCCGAGATCAGCCCGCCGGTGAACATGCCGTGGGCCACCCGCTGGCCGAAGCGGCTCTTGCGGGCATACTCGGCATCGACATGGATCGGGTTGAAATCGCCGATCAGCCCGGCAAAGGTCGTCACGTCGGACTCGGTGACGGTTTTGCTAAACGTGGCCTGCTGGCCGAGTTGAAAGGTGTTGTCAGCCATTGCTTACCCTCCGGTCGGTACATTGGTAGATTGGTAAATTGGGAATTGGGAGGAACCAGTTTATCAAGTTACCCCCCTACCAATTTACCAAGCTACCGCTTCGCCAAAAAGCCCAGGATCAACGAGTTGAACACCCCCGCCCGCTCCCACAGCGCCGCGTGCCCGGCGTTGGGGATGACGGCGAACTCGGCGTTGGGGATCTCACCGGCGATGATCTCCGAGTACTGGCGCGGCTTGACCAGGTCGTGCTCGCCGACGATGACCAGGGTCGGCGCCTCGATCTGGTGCAAGTCGGCGGTGACGTTCAGCGCCGAAAAACTGACCAGCAGCTCGTGAAAGGCGTCGAAATCTAGGGTCTCGTAGCGCTCGCGCGCCAAGTCGAGGGTCGCTCGGTTGGCTGCGATCCAGTCCTCGGAGAAGGTCAGCGGGTAGACGACGCGGAAGAGCATCTCCGGGTCGTGAGCCTGGGCAGCATAGTCCCAGGTGTCGATCATGCCTTTCAGCAGCGGATCCACGTGGCTGACGCCCGACGTCACGATCAGGCTCCGCGTCCGCTCGGGGTACTTGAGGGCAAAGACCAAACTCACCTCGGCCCCGTAGGACGTGCCGCCGATGTGCGCCCGCTCGATGTCCAGGGCGTCGAGCAGCGCCGCCAGGTCGTCGGCGTGGAGTTCCATCGAATACGGCCCCGGCGGATGGTCTGACTGCCACATGCCCCGGCAGTCGTAGAGCAGCAGCCGGTAGTGCTGCGACAGCACCGGCGTCTGGAAGGCCCAACTGGCCGTGCTCATCAGCACGCCGTTGGACAAGACCAGCACGTCGGCGTCCGTTGGGCCGTGGAGTTCGTAGTAGAGCTCAATTCCGTTAGCGGTTGCTTTGGGCATAGTTGCCTCCTAACTCGGTAAACTGGTAGATTGGTAGA
>JASFTJ010000219.1:0-5293 GCA_050053615.1 Anaerolineae bacterium
GTCCCGATATCATGGCTTGTGTCGCTGTAATACTGGGCGATCACTATCTCCACCGCACTCTGACTGGCCACCTCACCAGCCTGGTGCCCTCCCATGCCATCGGCGACCAAGTAGAGAGCTCCCTTGCGCATCAGTTGTCGCGGATCTGAAGGGACATGATGGTCCACATAGTCCTCGTTGTGAGGTCGCAAGCGGCCCACGTCCGTCAACTGTGCAGCTTCCAAGACCAGAGGGCGAACTTCGGTGACCTTCTGAGACTCTGCTTCCAATGGCTGCTGTTCTCGATCTGCTTTCTGTTGTTGGGTCATACCCTTCCCCCTTACTCTCTACAGGAGGAGTTCAAGATTTCAGACACAACCGCTCCCCTCAAATCGACTTCTGTCCCCTCCGGATACCCGATCCGGATGGTATTCTCCCACCAGCGGCGCCCTTCGAGACGCACATCGGGGCACCTCAGCCGGCCCACTGAGGTGGTCGTCTTGTTGCTGACCAGGAACATTGTACCCCATCCAATCGACTATGGCAACCAACACCCCTCCACCTGCCCTTCACGGAGTAGGACTCGGCGTCGGCTGGGGCTTGCGCGTAGGCGTGGCTGTCGGCCGTGGTGTGCGCGAGGGCGTCGGAGCCAGCGTGACGGTCGACGCCGTCGTGGCGGTCGGTGTCGCAGTCGCCCAAACGCTGCCGGTAGGCGATGCAGTCGGCGGGACCGGCGTGACCACAACCGTCTCGACAACCGCCGTACCGGTCGCCCCCATCCCACTGAAGAGCCATCCTGGCCACAAGACCCAGTTCACCAGGTATAGCACGGCAAGCAACAGCACAAGGATGCCACTCACCAATGCCAGTCGTCGTGTCCGCGGGCTCAGACTAGATGTTGTGTTCCGAATGATCCGCGGAGTCTTCAAGACGCTGGAAAAACGAGAATCGGGCGCCAGCAGCTCCTGCACGAAATCTCCCGCCGTCTCGTACCGCTCCTTGGATGGCTTGGCCAGCGCCTTGAACAGCGCCCGCTCCTGGCTGGCCAGCAACCGTGGGTTGACCCGGCGTGGCGAAGGCGGCGTCACCTCCAAGTGCTGGTTCAGCAGCACGACGTCTTGGTCGCCCCGAACGGGCAGGTGACCGGCAATCATCTCGTACAAGACAACACCCAGGGAATAGATGTCGCTCCAGGGGCCTACCGGCCGGTCGCCGGCTGCCTGCTCTGGCGAAGCATAGGCGGGCGTGCAGGCATGAGTCTGCGTCCCCCTCCGCTGGGCGATGCCAAAGTCCGCGAGAACCGCCCTCCCCCCTCTGGTGATCAGGATGTTCTGAGGTTTGATGTCCAGGTGGACCCAACCCAGATTGTGGATGGCGTTCAGCGCTTCAGCAACCGGCTGCAACAGCTTGGCTGCGGACGTGGGATTCATACGACGGTTGCGTTGTTTCGCCCTGCGTAGGACATTCTGCAGCGAATCGTTGATGTACTCCAACGCCACGAACAGGTATCCGTCTGATGTCTGTCCAACCTCGTACACCTGACGGATGTTTGGCACCCCTTGCTGGATCAACTGCGCCGTAAGGCGGGCCTCGGCCCGGAATTTCTCCAAGGTGTCCTGGTCGTAGTGGTGCAACACCTTGAGCGCAACAAGGCGCCCAAGGCTAGTCTGCCAAGCTTTGTAGACCACCGAGTGTTGACCTCGGCCCAGCTCGGCGACGACCTGGTATTGCCCGACCTTTCGTCCAATCAGCGATGCAGCCATGAAACTCCCCGCGTAGCCCTACATTCCCCCTCAAAGCAAAACGTACGCTGCAAGCACCCCCAGAATTGTCAACAACAGCGCCGCTACAATGACCAAGAGCAAAACAACCATCCACACATCTCCACGGCGCCTAGCCGGCGGCGCTCGAGGCGCAGAAAACGGACGGGCCACCACAGGATCGGTCGGCGTGAAGGAGCGGCGACGCTGGGCGCGCCCCGGGCCCCAGTGTGGCGTACCCCGCGGGGGCGTCCGGGCAGCAGACGGCTCCCAGGCGGCCACAAAGGTGAGCTGGGCATCCCCCACGAGGATCATGTCGTTGTGTTTCAAGAACTGGGGAACGGTTACTCGGTGTCCATTGACAAACGTCCCGTTGGTACTGGACAGATCTTCGATGATAAAGCGATCTCCTTGCCGCCAAACCCAAGCGTGTCGGCGGGAGGCGAACATGGCGTTGAGCACCAGGACGTTGCTGGCGCTACGCCCAATCGTCATCTGCCTGCCAATAGGCACCCGCCGGAATCCATTCCGATCCACCACAATAAACTGGCTCATCACTCGCGCTCTTTCTAACTCCGCCCCAGTCGTAGCCCATCAAAGACTTTGCTGAAAAAAGTCGCTTCAGCGGGGAAAGGAGGCGATACTTCCTTCACCCCGCTGCCTCTTTTTCCAGGACAGCCATCAAAAGATCACCAACCCCAAGAGAAAGCCCAAGCCGAGCAGCACCAGCAGGACGAGCATCAAGATCACCACGACGAACAGCGGCGACCGAAGAATCTCCCATTCACCACCAACCAGGGCCCGTTCGAGGTGTTCCGAGATCATCTGCCATGTCCTGGACATGCCCAGCGCCGCCAGCAGGCCTCCGGGGCTGTGGCGCCCGGCGACCTGAATCAGAATCACGCTGACGTTGTCAGGTCCGCCCCGTTCGTTGGCTGCCCGGACCAGTGCTTCTGCTCCCGCCTGCGCGGGATAGCGTCCTGCGATGTGGCGGATCTCCTCATCCGATAGAGGCGTGGTCAGGCCATCGGAGCACAGCAAGACCCGGTCGCCGGCCCACAGCTTGATGGGAGGGAACAAATCCACCTCCACGCTGTCCTTGGATCCAAGAGCCCGGGTGATAAGGTGTCGGCCCACCTTTTCGCCCGGCAGAAAGCTGTGATCCTGCGACAGCTGGCGTACACTCCCGCCCCGCAGCAGATACGCCCGGCTGTCGCCCACATTGGCGATCCACAGCTTGTCATGCCGCACCACTGCCCCGACCAGCGTCGTGCCCCAATGAGATCTTCCCTTCCGACCCTCCGTCCTGGCATAGAGATTTGCATTTGCCGACTGGATGGCCCGCCGCAAACTGAAAGCCACATCCGAGCTCGGATCTTGTACATAGTTGCGGATGACCTGATCCACCGCGCTGCGGCTGGCAAGGTCGCCGCTCTGGTGTCCTCCCATACCATCTGCCACCAAGAACAGACGTCCCTTTGTGTCCAACCGCGTCGCATCATCTGGCTGAAACGTGCCGAGCCAATCCTCGTTGTTGGATCGCTTTCGACCTGGATGGGAGAACTGGCCGACATCCAACTCCAGCGCCAGGACCGTGTCGCTCATCCCGTCACTCCTGCCTGCCCGTGCTGATGTGCCCCATGCCGGTCTACTTGCTTCCCGTCACATCCCAAACGATGATCACCAACTTGGGCGGGTTCCCCAAAAGGTCCTTGGGCGACGCCGAAGCCGAGAGACTCCAAGACGTAGGATTAGCTGCCGGCGGTTCGATGTCCAGACGAAACGGCGTCTTGCCCTCGATAGATTCCGGAAGAGGCAGTTCCAGGTTGCCATCCGCGGTTTTCGCCGACTGACTCCAGCTGCCCCGGATGGCGACGCTTGAACCATCAATTGCGGTGATCTCTAGGCGATAGCGATGGCCAGGATGAAGCGCATGATCCGTCAAGATAGCTGGCAACAGCTGCTTGGGGCTTTCTACACGGACCACCGCCACTGGCTGATCGCCGACGGCAGCCGGGGTAGCCTCTGCAGGCTCTTTCAGCGAGGGATTTGCCACGAGCGTGGCCGTTGCCTCAGACGAAACCGCTCCGCCTGGGGCCGTCGCGACCGGCGTGATGCCCCCCGTTTCCCCGCCCTCTTTGTCGCCAGTGACCAGCCTGGCCACGAGGATGCCAATGCCGATCAGGGCGATCACGATGACCACCGCCAGAATGGCAATGATCGTCTTTTCCCTAGAATTAATACCCGATGGCGCCATGTCTACCCTCCTTTCACCCACGGATTGCCGTCACCACAGCAGAGACCCTGAAAAGGACTCTTTCACCTGAACCAACCACGTTCGCGCCTGGTTGAGGATGTCCTGAATTGCCGGATCGTTGGGCTGAACATCAATGGGAATGGTCATGTCGATCGGGATTTCGGTGTCGACGTGAATAGTCTGATCCACTTGGACGGGCACTTCAAGATCCACGTGAATGGTGGTGTCAATAGGCACATCCAGGACGAACTTGCCCAGGACCCCGGCGTCAATAGGGACCTGGACGGTAGTCTTGATTGGAATGTCCCCTTCGAAGGGAAAGACTAGATCCTGCTTGAAGGGAATATCCCCAGAGAAAGGAATGGTCTGCTGAAAATGATACTCGTAGTGAAAACCCTTCCCGGCCAGTTTGTCCACAGCGTCAATGGCCTGATCCAACCCCTGAATGGCCGTCTGCCGCACGCTCATCAAGTTGTAGATAAGCACAACATTGAGCGCCAAGGAAAGCAAACTTATGACAAGGGCTAGCCCCACGACCGCTCGAAGGGCCCAAGAAGTACGTGGTCTGACAGATTCAGAGTCGTTTTCACCAGGCACCCCCTGCTTGGGCACCCTGATAGGTACCGGGGTAGGAATCTCGTCCTGCTCCAAGGCTTGGGGGACCGTATCATCCGGGAGCTGGGGCTCCGGCTCACGTCCTGCGTTCCCGCCCGTCTCGGCTTTCGAGGAATTGTACCGTGGAATGGGTTGCGTAATGTCAGTATGCCGATCCTGCTTGTTCTGCATCAATAGGCCTCCATTCTCGACTCAGCGCTTGCCTGCTTTTCGGTCTTGCGAGGGATCCATGTTCAATGTCCTGAACTCTTTTCGTTTTGGAGAATCAGACGGTCGAGTCACAAGCAACTTCATTGGCCCCACCGTCAGCACATCATCCGGGCGGAGTGACCAAGGGGTCTCTGGCGGGATACGGACTCCATTGACCAGCGTACCATTTGTGCTCCCTGGATCAACCACGCGACAGCCCTTCTCGTCACAACGGATGCGGGCATGATGCCTGGACACCTGTCGGACGGGCAACACGATGTCACTGCCAGTATCCCGGCCAATCGTGGTCGTACCCCGACACACGGGAAATTCCCGCCCGTCAGAGGCATTCAGAAGCAGCACGACCTCCCTGTTCAGAGCAGCAGTGTCGCTGTCCCAGTCCACCGCCGCGCCGATACCAGCACTCTGTGCGAGAGCGCGGGCGAACTCGCCCGAGGTCCGGAAGCGTCTGTCCGCCTGCTTGGCCAACGCT
>JASFTJ010000220.1:0-5260 GCA_050053615.1 Anaerolineae bacterium
GAGAACAATAGATAAAGAGCGGGAAGGCGCCGTACTGGCGGCGGCGTTGGCAGCCACATTGGTGGAGTATCGGCGGCACGTGGGGCGGCAGAACGTGCACGAGGCTCCTGAACATACTGGCGCCAACTGGCGGATGGTGGCTCGCATAGAACAGTTGCGAGGCCCGTCGTGAGATACCAGGTATCGGTCGCCGGGCGAACCTTCGAGATCGAAATCGATCACGAGCGCTTGGTGCGCTTGGATGGCCGTCCATTGTACGTGGATTTGGAACAAGTGGGCGGATTACCCGTCTACTCTCTGGCGTTGGACGATGCAGGATATATCGTCTTTGTTGAAGAAGGACAGGAGCAGCCGCCGGCGACCATGCAATACCAGGTGGAGGTCGAAGGCAAGGTCTACCCTGTGGAAGTGGAGCGGCAATGGCCCCATCTGGCGCTCCAGCGGGTCGATTGCCCAGCAGATCGTGAAGGATGCGTAGGCATCAATGCTCCATTGGCTGGTCGCCTGCTCGCATTGCCGGTGGCCGTTGGCGAAGAGATCGAGACTGGGGACGTGGTCGCCGTGGTCGAATCCATGAAAATGCAAATGGAGCTGAAAGCACCGCAGGCCGGTGTGGTAGAGACAGTGCACGGACCACCGGAACGAGACGTGAGTCAAGGGCAAGAGTTGGTGAGACTCCGGGCCCGGTAGCAGGCACTCCTCGAGAGGGAGTGCTTTTTTGACGTCCTTTCCTGACCAGCGGAAAAAGGCTCCACGAACTTGATAGTTTCCCTCAACTCTGTTGACGCAAGGTCAGCCCATCGCTTCACCGGGGAGAGTGCCAAAGAAAACCGAGAACATGGCTGCATGCTCTGCGGTGGGCCAAACACGCCGATCAGAACAAAGTAAACTCAACCCACAGATGCGCAAGGAGGACTCTCCAATGCAACCTGCCATCATTGTACACGGAGGGGCATGGGACATACCGACCGAGTTGCACGAGGCCCACAAACAGGGCACGCGTCGGGCCGCGGCGGCCGGCTGGGCTGTGCTGGCAAGAGGCGGTTCGGCGCGCGACGCTGTTGAAGCGGCTATCGTCGTCATGGAAGACGACGAAACCTTTGACGCCGGACGGGGTTCGTTCCTCAACGCCGAAGGCCAGGTGGAACTGGACGCTGGATTCATGGATGGCGCCGATCTGCAAGTCGGCGCGGTGGCTGGGGTGCAATTCATCCGCAACCCGATTCGCCTGGCCCGGGCGGTGATGGAACAGAGCGAGCACGTACTGTTGATCGCCCAAGGCGCCCAGCGCTTTGCCCAAAAGATGGGGTTCCCTCCTTGCGACCTCACCGACCTCGCCGTGCCCCGCGAGTTCGAGCGGTGGCAGAAGCTGTTGTATGATCAGACCTACTCGACCCGGAAGGCATTCAGCCATCCGACGGACACCGTGGGGTGCGTGGCGCTGGACCAGGCCGGCCACATCGCCGCTGGCACGTCCACAGGCGGTACACCCAACAAGATGCCAGGACGCGTGGGCGACGTGCCGATGGTCGGCTGCGGTTATTACGCCGACGACGAGCTCGGGGGGGCATCCTGTACCGGTTGGGGGGAAAGCATCGCCAAGGTGATCCTAGCACGACAGGCGCTGTACAGCCTGCAGGAGCTAGGCGATCCCCATGCTGCCGCCGAGATCGCCATCCAGATACTGTCTGACAAAGCAGACGGGCTGGGAGGCGTCATCTTGCTCTCACCCGATGGTCGACCGGGCTGGCACCACAATACCCCACGCATGGCCTACGCGTACCGCACAGTGGAGATGGACGCGCCGGTGATAGACGTGTAATGTCAGTTGTTGTTCTGATTGATCTATGCTATAATCCTTCCAGCAGCCGACGCGCTAGAAGTGCGTACAATGTGCAATGATCAGCAAGATACGGCAATGATTTCCAGGGCCGCCCTGTTGATCCTTGATTGAACAGAAGCGTTTTCAAGTGCGCCTGGGAACATTCCGCCGGTGTATCATCTCTTTCCACTGCAGGAGCGCATGCAAAGCGAGCACTACAAATCTTTGAGAGGGGAGCAACCCAATGGCGCAATTACCCGACGGACGAGCACTACCCGGCAAACTGTTTATCGTCGAGGGGATCGACGGTTCGGGCAAGAGCACCCAACTGGACCTTCTGAAAAAGTGGCTCATTGGACAGGGTTACTGCGTAGCTTTCACCGAGTGGAACTCTTCGCGACTGGTCAAAGCGACCACCAAGAAGGGGAAAAAGAAGCAGATGCTGACGCCGACGTCCTTCAGCCTGATCCACGCTGCGGATTTCTCCGACCGGTTGGAGCGCCAGATGCTGCCAGCCCTCAAGGCTGGGGCCATCGTTTTGGCCGACCGCTATATATACACCGCCTTTGGGCGCGATGTAGCCCGTGGCGTCTCACCCACCTGGGTACGAAAGCTGTACGCCTTTGCCGCCCAGCCGAACGTGGCCTTTTATTTTCGCGTGCCGTTGGAAGAATCGCTCAAACGGATCTTGGGCGGACGCCCGCGGCTCAAATACTACGAAGCAGGGATGGACATCGGCCTTAGTGATGATCCGTACGAAAGCTTTGCCCTATTCCAGGGTCGCATCCTGGAAGAATATGAAAAGATGGTAGACGAATTTGGGCTGACCGTGATCGACGCCACATTGCCCCTGGTAGAACAACAGAACATCGTGCGGCAAACGATCACGCCCATGTTGGAGGGAGCCCTGCGCGCAGAGCCCAGCGCTTGGCGAGAAGTGCTGGCTCGAGAGAACATCTATGGTCGCTACCTGGAAGAGGTCCTGCCGGAAAGGAGCTTACCATGACCGAGATCCTGTTCTACGGAGAGGGATTGGCCGGCTATGCCCGCCAGAAGTTTCTGCCGGGCCGCCTGATTGTGCTGGAGGGAACGGACGGTGTGGGGCGTTCCACCCAGATCGCCTTGTTGCGGGAGTGGGTGGAAGGCCAAGGACATGCGGTTCAATCCACCGGACTGAAGCGCTCTAAACTGGCAGGCAAGGGCATCAAAAAGGCAATGCGGGGTCACACATTAGGCTTGCATACGACCAACATCTTTTATGCGACTGACATGGTTGACCGCCTGGAAAAGATCATCCTCCCTGCTCTGCGGGCCGGATTCGTAGTACTCACGGACCGCTACATCTATTCCATCATCGCCCGCGCCTTGGTGCGCGGAGCAGATCCGATCTGGATCCGCGACGTCTTTGGATTTGCCCTGGTTCCGGACGTTGTCTTTTATCTCCACGCAGACCTGCCCCATCTGATCCCACGGGTACTCAACACCCGTGGCTTTGATTTCTGGGAATCGGGGAAGGACTTTTTGCCGACTCGGGACTACTACGATGCTTTTGTAGAATACCAAAACCGTCTGCTGGCCCAGTTCGAGGCCATGGCGGAAGAGTACGACTTCCACCGCATTGACGCCACACAGAGCATACGAGAAGTGTTCCAAAACCTTACGGGCGAATTGGAAAAGATGCTGGCCGACATGAAACCCATCGGCCCGCAAGAGGCCGAGAAGGAGTTGGCCGAGGTTATGGCGAAAGAAGGGCTCGGTGCGAAATCCAGGAAAGAGAAGAGAAAAGCGGAGTAAAGCCCAGGAAAAGGACAGGACAAGCCCAAGCATTCAGACATCACACGACAGTTTTCAGAACACCAGGGCAGCTCATCATTTGGCTGCCCTCTGATTTTGTGGTAGAATACTTGTGCCCGACGGGCAATCAAGCCAGCAGATCTGCTGGCCTGGATGGATACCACTTCAAGTCGGTTTGCTCCTCTAGTCACTGTCACACACTTGAATCCACGCAAGCCGATGCCGGACCGAGAGTCTACCGAAAAGTCGCTATGAGCGTCATTGACCAAATCAAAAACCGGCTGGATGTCATCGAGGTCATCCAGTCCTATGTACCACTAAAAAAGTCGGGGCGCAACTACAAGGGTCTGTGCCCATTCCACTCCGAGAAGACTCCGTCCTTTGTTGTCTTTCCGGAGACGGGCACCTGGCACTGTTTCGGCGCATGTGGCACCGGTGGCGACATCTTTACCTTCATCATGAAGCAAGAAAGCCTCGACTTTGGCGAAGCGCTGAAAGTGCTTGCCCGGCGCGCAGGTGTCGAGTTGCAGCCACCCAGTCCACAGGCGGCCGCAGCGCAGAAGCGGCGGGCATTGCTGCGCGAGATCAACCAATCGGCAGCGACATACTTTCATCATTTGCTGCTAAACAGCGACGAAGCAGATCGCGCTCGAGCATATCTGAAACAGCGAGGGCTCGATCAAGAGATAATCGATCGGTTCCAGATCGGATACGCCCTGGATCAGTGGGATGCCTTACTCCGCTATCTCAACAGCAAAGGCTACACCGTGGCCGATGTGGCCGAAGCGGGGCTGGTCGTCGAACGGGAAGACAAAAGCGGCTACTACGACCGTTTCCGCGGTCGGATCATCTTTCCGATCCATAGCCACCGGGGGCGGACCATCGGCTTCGGGGGGCGTGTCCTGGATGAGGGCGTGCCCAAGTACCTGAATTCGCCGCAGACACCATTGTTTGACAAGAGCAGCGTGCTGTTTGGGCTAGACCTGGCCCGGCAAGGCATTCGTACCACGGGGCAGGCGGTCATTGTAGAAGGGTACATGGACGTGCTGATGGCCCACCAACACGGTATCAACAACGTCGTGGCGCAAATGGGCACGGCTCTGACCGAAGCGCAGCTCAAGCAACTGAAGCGATTCACGCAGCGTTTCATCCTGGCCCTCGATTCGGACGTGGCTGGCGACCAGGCGACGCTACGTGGGCTGGACGTCGCCCGCCAGGTGATGGACCGTGAGGTGGTGCCAGTGCCCACCCCGCGGGGGCTGATCCGCTTCGAAGATCGGCTGGCGGCTGACATCCGCATCGTCTCACTGCCCTCGGGCCGTGACCCCGATGAGGTAATCCGTGAGAGCCCATCGCGTTGGGCGCAGTTGATCGCCGGGGCCCAGCCGGTGATGGACTATTACTTCCAGGCCCTCACCGCCGACCTGGACCTGAGCGTGGCCAAGGACAAGGCTGAGGTCGTTCGCGTTCTCGGCCCTCTCATCGCCGAACTGGGTGACAGGGTGCAAAGGACCCACTACCTACAACAACTGGCACGCATGGTCCAAGTGGATGAGCGCTCGCTCTGGCAGCAGATCCGGCAGGTGACCGGTCGCAAGCGTCTGCGCCAACGGCCGCGACGCGAGCCTCAAGTGGAGGAACAGA
>JASFTJ010000221.1:0-5242 GCA_050053615.1 Anaerolineae bacterium
CCACCGCCGAAGAATGCCGCGTACGGCATTCGGAGCGGATAGCTTACTGACTGCTGTCGGCTGCCCCGAAAAAAGAGGCAGCAGAGTGAAGGGGATACTCCGCTGAAGCCGCTTCTTTCAGCAGAGTCACTGTTTGGTTCGCAGCCAGGCGATTACGTCGGCGATGTCCTGGGCGCTCAAAATGTCGCCCCAGGCAGGCATGGCCGTGCCGGCCCGACCGTTAACGATGATCTGGCGAAAGTACTCGTCATCGTTGGCTGCGACGTCGGAACTCACGAGCGTCGGTCCCAAAGAGCCCCCCTGGGCGTTCTCACCGTGGCAATTGGCGCAAGACTGGAGGAAAACCTCCTGTCCGTGGGCCGGATCACCCTCTGCTGCCGGCTCTGGTGTAGCGGCCGGCGTCGCCTCTGCACCAGCCGTGGGAGTCGGCGCCCCCTCCTCCGGTCGCACGCCTTCCGGCTGCTCCCCCTGCCAGTTCAAAACGAATTGGGCGAGATCCTCGATTTGGTCGTCGCGCAGCGGGCCGCCATATTTCTCCGACCAAGAAGGCATACGTTGCGACGGATGGCCAGCCGCGATGTTCAGAGAGATATAGTCATGCAACGTGCCATAGAAGGCGATGTTCTCCCGGCCTTCCCACATGTCTCTTACATTCAGCGCCGGATAGACGCCGGCCAAGCCCTCGCCGCGCTTACCGTGGCAGCCGGAACAGTACTGATCGTACAACCTGGCCCCGCGGGCGATGAGTTGACCCTGCTGGGCCTCGGCCGCTTTTCCCATCCGCGCATCTTCCCCCACAAAGATCACAGCAAGCAAAGCAATGACGAGCACGGTGGCAATGGTCCCAACAATCGCGTTTCTCACAACGTTCATCTGCTCACTCTCCTCTTCGAGCTCCCCTGGAAACTACTTTACGGAGCCGTAGCCTTGTGGATGTAGGTGTACTGATTGAACGTCTGCTCTTTGCCGCCTCCCTGCCAGACAATGTCCAGGTCCACCCGTTTCAGGTTGCGTTGCCAAATCTGGATCGTTATCGTGGCCACACCGCCCGGCAAGTCACCCTGCTCCTTTTCCATGACCCTCTGGAGGTCAGCCATAAACTCATCCAAATGTTCGGAAACTTGCATCGTGCCCTCGTCATAGGTCTCGGTATCCCAAGAGCCCGGGATCAGTTCCTCCCAGGGGATCTCGTGGATATGCCCCTCACGGTCAGTGGGCAGAAATTCCAAAGCCACCTCCTGTTCCGGCGGGGCCTGGACCTTGTAGTTCGGACTGCCCATGTAGGTCAGCACACTCCAGAGGATGACGGCCACAATGCCGGCTCCAACGGCGAACTTGCGATCCTGCCAGCGCCGGCTGGGGTTGCGGTCGATGTAGGGCAAAAGATAGAGGAAGCCAATAACCGCGCCCGGCAACAGGACGCCATAGATGAACTTGCCCTCGACAATGCCGCCAAAGACGTCGGGCAGCTTGATGAGCCCCTGAATCCACAAAAAGTACCAGGGCGCGGTCGCGTGCAGCGGCGTCACAAAGGGATCGGCGTGATCTTCTAGTGGCGCGCTGAAAACGGTTGTCACCGCCACCAAGATGATGAGCAGCCCTACCGCGACCCACATGAGCTCCCGCGAAAAGACCTCGGGCAGGAACCCGACTCGCTCCGTGTCCTCCTTGTCACCCGCCTCTACGGCCGGCGGCCGCGAGATCTGCTGGCGTACCACCTTGTGAAAGTGCACCCCGAATATGATGATGAGCGCAATGGGCAGAATGAGGATGTGCAGTGTGTAGAAGCGGAGCAAGCCCAATTGACCCACCTCTGGCCCACCCAGCGCCAGCAACTGGAGCTGTTCTCCAAGGACCGGAACGGACTCGATCATGCTGGCGCCGATGGTGACGGCCCAATACGCCAGCTGGTCCCAAGGTAACAGATAGCCGCTGTAGCTGAATAACCAAGTGACAAGCAAGAGAGTCACCCCCACCGTCCAGTTGAAACTGCGCGGCTGCTTGTAGGATGCCGTAAAAAAGACACGCAGCATGTGCAGCATGACCACGGCCACCATCAGCTCAGCGCCCAGTCGGTGAATGTCGCGGATGAGCTTGCCAAAAGGCACGTTGCTCAAGAGGTTGAGCATGTCAAAGTAGGCACTGTCGGTTGAAGGTCTGTAAAAGACCATCAAGAGGAACCCGGTAATGCCCAGCACCACGGCAAGGAACACGCTCCCCCATCCCAGCCCAAAAGTATAGAAAAAGTTGGTCACGCTTTTCCAGTACCAGCGCGGCTTCATGTGGAACCAGAAACTGACGTTGTGGGGCTTGTAGCGGGGGTTGGGGCGACCGGGTTCTTCACCCCGGAATATCCTTCGGATTTCTTCCGGCGGCAGTTCGGCGAATACAGAGGTCAAGTATTGGTCTGCCCAAGCGCGGAAGCGCTCCTGGACCGGTTGCTCCTGTTTCTCTTTGTTCTTTTCCGCCATTGTCTTTTCTCCCTCGTCTTTCGTCGGTTATGATTCCAACGACTAGACCGTACGGCTCTCGCCCTTGAGGCGTGTGCCGGTGTCCACAACGACTTCCCCATTGATTACTTCGACGGGAAACCCGTCCATATCTCGTGGGGCCGGAGAGCGGACCAAAGTGCCGTCTTTGGCAAACTTGGAACCATGGCAGGGGCAGATAAAGCCGTCTTCTTGCACTTGTCGCACCAGACAGCCCAGGTGGGTGCAGACCTGATACAGGGCCGTAAACTCGCCCCCTTCCCTCACCAGGAAGAACTTGCCATCGCGAACCGATGTCACCGAGCCCTCAGGAAAGTCTTCGACCTTGCCGACGGTAAACTTGCCACCAAACTCGCCCTCTCTGAAACGGGGATAGGCATAGGCGATGGTTGCACCACCCGATCCGGCCATGAATAATGCCATAGAGGACAGCCAGGCATACCACAGAAACTCACGTCTGGTGACTTTCGTCTCATTCCTTGTCGCCTTTTCAGACATTCTGCTTCTGACCTCCTTTCGCACTGTAAAACAGGGGTTGCATACTGCTGGAATTATAGCATGAACGAGACGATATTACAAATAGTATCAAGCATCTTCAAAGGAATGTGCCAAGGACAATTGCCAGGATTGTGTTAGCTTTTTTCCTTGATGATATGCAGCGAGAGGTTTGGTGTGCCATTGGCCAGGGCTTTGCGGTTTAGGCCTGGGCCTCCAACTCGCCGATCATGTCGGCGATGACGTCAAAGCCGCCTTGCCAGAACTCTGGGTCAGCCATTTCGATCCCCGCTTCGCCCAAAATGTGCGCTGGGCTCTCTGAGCCGCCATAGGCCAAGATCTTGAGGTATTTAGGGATGAAAGCCTCGCCTTCCGCTTGGAACTGCCGATACAAGGCCAGCACCAGCAATTGTCCAAAGCTGTAAGCGTAGCAGTAGAAAGGAGTCTGATAGATGTGGGGGATGGATACCCACTCCCAACGAAATTCGTCGCTCAGCTCCAGCGCGTCGCCGAACTGATCCTGCAGGTTGGCAAAGTAGTGCTTGGCCAATTCGTCGGTGGTCACCCCATCCTCGATCATGGCGTGGGCTTTGCGCTCAAAGAGCACAAAATAGGCTTGGCGCACCACTGTGCCGTACGCATCATCCACGAAGCGAGCCAAGATTTCCCGCTTCACAGCCGGATCGGACTCGTCGGCCAGCAGACGCTCCAGGAGCAGCATCTCCGAAAACACCGATGCCGTCTCGGCCAGAGGCAAGGCGGAGTGGAAGGTCAATACCGAATGATCAGCGGCCATGAGAGCATGTACGGCGTGGCCCAACTCGTGGGCCAACGTGGCGACGTCGTTGGCTTTGCCATTGTAGTTGACCAGCACCCAAGGTGTGAGGCCTGGCAGGACCCCGGCACAGAACGCACCCGTGTCCTTGCGGGGGCGCACCTCCGAGTCCAGGTGACCCTCATCGAACACGCGCCGAGCGTGCTCGGCCAACGCCGGTGAAAAGTCGTTGAGGCTACTCAGCACCATGCTGGCTGCCTCGTCAAAGGGATAGGTCTTGTCTGCAGCGCTGAGCGGCGCATAGATGTCGTACCGGCGCAGCTTGTCCATGCCCAGCCAGCCTGCCTTGAGCTGGAAATAGCGTTGGAACAGCTGCGCGTTTTTTTGGCACACATCCAACAGCGTATCTACCACCGGATCGGGGATGTCGTTCCCCAGGTTGCGGACGGCGATGGGCGACGCAAACTCGCGCAGCGAGAGGTTCTCGTTGGCCCAGTCGCGCACGAGGTGCTGGTAGATCTGGCTCAGAACGGGACCCCTTGCGCCAAAGACACGGTACAGCTCCTGGTAGGCGGCAGCGCGCAGTTCCGCCGAAGGACCCATGATGTAGGGCGTCAGCTCAGTGCGTGTTAGTTCTTTGACCTCACCCTCCACCTCCAGTTTGAACGAGAAATCACTCGTGATCATGTCGTAAACAGTCTTTAAGGCTTCGACGCCATTGACGTCCTTCAGGTTGACAACCTTTTCCTCTGCCTCCGACAGGGTGTAGGGTTTGAAGCGACGCAGCAACCCCAAATAGTAGGCATCGTCTCCGCTGGCGGCCAGCAGCCGTTGGGCCGACTCGTCCTCCAACCCCTTCCACCACAGACTAAAAAAGAGAGTCCGGTTCTTCACATCGGTCAGGATCTTTTCCACGCGGCCCCGGAAGGCCAGCGCATCTTGGTTCTGCGTGTCCTCGGCGAACCACAGATAGCCATAGCCCCCCAGTCGGCTGGAAAGCGAAGCGATCTTTGTTACGAGTGTCATCGCTCGACCAAACTCCTCCTCTGACATGTCGGGAGAGAGCTGCTCACGGCTGGCTTCCAATCCAGCCACGGCTTTTTCCAATTCGGTCAGAATCCGGTCAAGTTCTGGACCCTGCGTAGCGGGTAGCAGATCGGCCAGTGACCAGCGGGTCGGTTCGAAGGCGCGATTATCCATGACTGTCCTCTCTTTGTAGGTTGATTTGTTGCCCGAGGCGTGAACGTGGACCATTATACCAGCGCAGCGGGTAACATGCAAGCCCAATAGCGCAAAAACATGATCAGGACACCGGCCACGCATCTGACGGCTGCTTGGGGAACAATGCCTCCAGCAACACCCTTGCTTTACCATTTGATGTCCAGCAGTCAGCAAAGCTATGTTTGAGTTCCTCCAACGACCGATAGCCAAACAGCAGCTGTAGAAAGACGAGGTCGGGAAAGGCAGCGTCGCCGCCCTTTTC
>JASFTJ010000222.1:0-5237 GCA_050053615.1 Anaerolineae bacterium
TCATGTTTCTTTCCTGGCAACTTGTCGGAGAGGGCTGTTCGTAGTGCGCGCTTCAGCGGCGCTTGCCACAGGCACGCCTGCGGCGAAGCGCCTACTACGAACCTTGGGAGTTCTCTCCGACAGCCTGCTAGGGCCTCCGGTCCACCAGTAGCCGGCCCAGATGGTGAAACAGGACTTCTACCTCGTCCCCTGTCTTGGCGCTGGTAGCGTAAACGGATGCGTTGAGGCTGGCCGCCTCTGCTTCCACCTGCTCCAGGTCGAGAATCGGCCGACCTTCTGGCGGGGATGGTTCGATCAGGTCACGCTTATTGGCAGCCAAGATCAAATCTACTCCGGGACGAACTGTTCGCGATTCTTGTGCATATCGTCGCAGGTTGCCAAAAGTCTCCGGACGGGTCAGGTCGCAAACGAGCACGGCCCCCGCTGCGCCGCGTAGGTAGCTGGCCCGTACCCGGTCAAACTCCTCACTGCCGGCCAGGTCCCAAAGCATCAGCGTCAATTCAACGATTTCGTCATCTCGCTGGATGGCCAATGTCTTGCGGCTGACCTTGACACCGATCGTGCTGATGTACTTGTCGTCAAAGAGGTCGTACACGAAGCGGCGTACCAAGCTGGTCTTGCCCACGGCAAAGTCTCCCAACAGGCAGACCTTTTTGTTCAGACTAGTCACTGGCAAAGGCCTCTCGCTCATTGCCCCGGAGCCTCCGGCGATCGGCCGTTGACGATCAATGGCAAGAGGAACTCTTCTACAGCGGCCAGGGCTGTGGGATCACCTTCGTAGTGATGCAGCTCGTCTCCGAAGTGATGTTCTATCTGGGAAATGTGCTTGCGGATGGTTGCACGAAAGCCTGGCGGCTCGACCCCATCGACTACCACTGCTAGATAGGCGTGACGAGTGCCTTCGATGAGGATGCGCTGGTCGCCATACTCGATCTCCTCAAGCTCACCCTCCTTGCCCCGGCCAAAGGCATCCTGGGCAAAGTCGCGTATGGCTGTGAGCATGCTGCTCACAAGGTCGGAATCCTGGGCCGCTGCTGGATGGTGCGAGCTGTGCCACAGCAGCAGTCCCGTCTCGCGATGGACGAGAAACACCTCGTTCACCTCAAAGGGGAGCAAAGCCCGCAGCGACGTCTCTGCCTGGGAGGCCCCGCCGAGGCGCGCGCGTATTCGCCAGCACCAGGCCCGCGGATTGAAAGAGCGACGGACCTGGGCGTCCACTTTGCGGGCGAGATCCTGGACCGCCTCCGAAACCGCCCGAACCACAAGTTGGCCGATGATGGGGTAGAGAGCTTCGATCATATCCTCGCGGGCATCACGAATCTGGCGGCGAATCGCATCACCAAGCACCGGCGAGACGGTGGCGATTAGGGCTTCTTTGTCCGTGATGCGACATTCCAAGTCACCGAGTTCGGCCTCAAGTTGGGCGATGCGCTGACGGTAGTGGCCAAAGAGCTCTTCGCGGACGATTTCGAGCGCAGGATGGCGGTCGACGCCTGAGGTGTCGCCTGTGTCGCTCATGTTAGATGTAGGATGACGCTCATTCTTCACGACCCGGATCCGGTTCTTCTGCTGCGAGGCGCTTCAGCAGATCGCTGATGGAGCCGCCTTCGGTCATATGGCTTCCGATTTGAAGGAACAACTGTCCCAGCTCTACTTGCTCTACCTTGTCGGCGTCCAGCTCCTGAGAGCGCTGCCGTAACTCGCTGCGCAGGTTGTCGTCTGTCTGCCGCACCTCCCGACCAAGTGCCTGCAGTTTCTTTCCCTGCGTGTTCTCCTGTTCGCTCACTTGTTCCGACAGATGGTCGATCTCTTGTTGGAGTCGGCCGAGCTCGCGCCGGATCGCTTCAAACTCCTGTTCCAACTGCTGCAAGTGAAAACCAAACAGGATGTCTCGAATTCGGTCTAGTCCAGGAGATGCTTCCCTCTCGAGCGTAGCTTGGATTCTCTCCTCATCCATGAATTCCTCCCACTTCCTATGGATCTCTTTTGCGACCCCACACAAATGAACGGGGCGCACCTCTCATGCGGATTGTGTCCAGGGGCGATTTACCAGGTAGCACCCCAGTACACCGTGGTCGACGAGTAGGGCGGGTTTCTAACCCGCCAGGCGGAGCTACCATTTATCAAATCGCCCTTTTTTTGCGCCAAACCTAGAGTTGTGTAGGATAGCAAATGGATCCTCTCACCATCGACGTGCAGCAGGTAATGGAAACCTTTCGGACAAGCCGTTCGTACTAGGCAGCAAGAAAGCTGTACCCTACCCCTCGCTCCGTGACGATGTAGCGGGGCTGAGAGGCAGTGACTTCGATTTTCCGCCGCAGACGGTGAACGTGGACCCGCAGCGCATCCTCGAACACCTCTTCATGTGGCCAGAGGCGGCGCAAGAGGAAATCAGCTGTGACGGTGCGGCCAGCATTGCGCATCAAAATGTATAGGATCTTGGTTTCGGTTGGTGTCAGGGACACGGGCTGGCCGTCGACGAGGGCATTCTGGTGCGCGAAATCCACTGCCAGGTGGGCGTCGATTTTCGTCACTGGATCGAGGGTGTAGCCAAAGTCGCCGATGCGACGGAGCAGCCGCTGCACCCGCGCCAGCAGCTCCCGAGGGCTGAACGGCTTGGTGACATAATCCTCGGCAAACTGCTCGATGCCCTGGATGATCATTTCTTCTTCGTCCACGGCGGTCAGCAAGATGACTGGAAGGTCGCTATAGGCTTGGACTCGCCGGCAGAACTCAAAGCCATCGATGCCAGGCATATTGATGTCGACGATGGCAAGATGGGGTAGCCCGTGACGCTCGATCACTTCCAGGGCCTGAAGACCAGACGCAGCAGTGAATACCTCAAAGCCAGCATAGGCGAGCTTGTCGCTCACCAGACGGAGGATGGCCACATCGTCGTCCACGACCAGGATCTGTTGAGTGTAGGAAGCGTTCTCCAATAGCCCCCTCCCTGAGATGCCGCGCAAATCCAGGCTGCTGAGGGAATTATAGCATTGTGGAATGGTTGTGTCAAACTGGATCCTGTGAGTGCTATGCTTGCCCGATGGCTGGGGCCTGTTACCGACACGGAGGTTCCTGATTAACAACAATTACGTAATATGAATTGTAATTCTCGTGTGCTAAGATACGAGGTAGAAGAAGCTGAGCGGTTCTGCTCAAGCGGATTCGAATACGTTCGAGAAGGAGGTAAGAAGGCTATGAGTGAATTGGTCAAGCTGGTTTCCCAGAAGACAGGCCTTTCCGACGAGTTGGCCCGATCGGCCGTAGAGACGGTCCTCGGCTATCTCAAGGACAAGCTGCCCGCGCCCGTCGCGGGTCAGATCGACGGTCTGTTGGGAGGCACCAGCGAAGCAACAGACCTGGGGGGCCTAGGTAAGGGATTGCGCGGCATCCTGGGCAGGTAGTGCGTAGAAACTTGCAAGAAATAGGAAAAAAAGGAGAAAAATAAGGATGAAAAAGCTGAAAAAGTTTACCGTTTCTGCTGTGTTGGGCTTGCTTGTGCTGGCCCTATCAGCCACTGGACTCATGGCAGCCAGTCCGCCCCAGCCGACCTATGGCAGAGCGAACGTTGATGGGTCTCCTGGTGACTGGAACCTGGTCGACGACTTTTTCGCAAACATGTATCGGGCCGGCGATCCCACCAAGAAGGTTGAGTCGAAACTGTACCTCCGGTATGATTGTACCGACCAGGTGCTCTATGCGCTCGTCCTTGTTGAAGACGGGGTGCTCGGCTTGGAGCAGCCAGGCGATGCCTGGCTCAAGATCGATGGCCGGCCAGGCAATCTCATCGATGGCACCATGGATGATTTTGCGTGGGTGAGGGATGGTCAAGGAAACGTAATTGGTTGGGAAGGCTCTGCTCCTCTTGACCCGGGCGACTATCTGTTTATCGCCCATATTCAAGTACTCGATGAGGGATCGCAGACGTCCGCGACCGACCGAAAGACTGACCAGCGCGGCATCCGGTTGCTGATCGAGTGCGATGGCGGTCCTACGCCTACCCCTGCGATCGACATCGAAAAGTCGACCAACGGCTACGATGCTGACATGGCGCCTGGTCCCGAGATCCTCGTGGGCGAGGCGGTGACCTGGAAGTATGTTGTAAAGAACACGGGTGATGTCGCGCTCTCGAGTGTTACCGTGCTTGATGATCAGGGTGCGATGCCGACCTTCTCCCGGGAGCTCTCCGGAGACGGAGACAGTCTGTTCGAGCCCGGCGAGATCTGGGAGTACACGGCCTCCGGCATCGCTGTGGAAGGTCAGTACAAAAACAAGGGCACTGTGGAAGCCTACTACAACGACACCAAAGTCTCCGACATGGACCCCAGCCACTACTTTGGCGCCAAGCCGGCAAACCCCGCGATCGACATCGAAAAGTCGACCAACGGCTACGATGCTGACATGGCGCCTGGTCCCGAGATCCTCGTGGGCGAGGCGGTGACCTGGAAGTATGTTGTAAAGAACACGGGTGATGTCGCGCTCTCGAGTGTTACCGTGCTTGATGATCAGGGTGCGATGCCGACCTTCTCCCGGGAGCTCTCTGGAGACGGAGACAGTCTGTTCGAGCCCGGCGAGATCTGGGAGTACATGGCCTCCGGTATCGCTGTGGAAGGTCAGTACAAAAACAAGGGCATTGCGAAAGCCTACTACAACGATACCAAAGTCTCCGACATGGACCCCAGCCACTACTTTGGCGCTCGCCCCGAGATCGATGTCGAGAAATTCGTCTCTGGTTCGGACAGCGGTCCCTGGTACGACGCCGATGACCCGGCAGGACCCAAGTTCGCTCCTGACGCCGACGTTTACTTCAAGTTCTGGGTCAAGAACACCGGAAACGTAGCACTCACCAGCATCAAGCTGAGCGACTCGGACTTTGATACCAGCAGCTGCACGCTCACCGACCCGTTGGCAGTGGGCGCCTACTTTGACTGTGTGGTCGGACCGTTCATGGCTGGCGACATCGCCGACTATCCGGCTTACGGCGTGGACCATGTCAACACTGCGATGACGTCGGGCAACTATACCGACAGCAGCGGCAAAACCACGATCGTTGATGATTCGGACGCGGCCCACGCGGATGTGCTGCCTAGCATCGAAGTGACCAAGACGCCGAGCCGGGCGACGATCCCACCCAGTGGCGCGTACGTCGAGTTCCAGGTCAGCGTCAAGAACACCAGCGGTGAAGCGGTGATGATCGGGTCGATTATGGACAATGTCTACGGCGACATCCTGGATCC
>JASFTJ010000223.1:0-5217 GCA_050053615.1 Anaerolineae bacterium
GCCTGCTTTCTCGGTGGGGCGCACCCAGGAGCTGGTGTATGCCTTGCACCGCCTGACCGAGAGCCGCGATATCCCGCAACTTCCGATATTCGTGGACAGTCCCCTGTCGGTCAACGTCACAGAGATCTTCCGGTTGCACCCAGAGTGCTATGACAAAGAGTTGAACGAGTTCATCGCCGGCGGCAACCATCGCGACCCTTTTGGTTTCCACCGCCTAAGCTACATTCGCTCGGTGGAGGGCTCGAAGGAATTGAACTTTTTACGGGAGCCGGCGGTCATCATCAGCGCTTCGGGCATGTGCGAGGCGGGCCGCATTCAGCATCATCTCAAGAACAACATTGAGGACCCCCGTAGCACGGTGCTCATTGTCGGCTGGCAGGCGCCCCACACGCTGGGTCGGCGGTTGGTAGAGCGACAGTCGGTGGTCAAGATCTTTGGCGTGGAGTATCGCTTAAAGGCTCGGGTTGAGACGATCAACGGGTTCAGCGCCCACGCCGACCGGAATGAGCTCTTGGGCTATGTGCGCCAGCTGGACGCAGGTCGGTTGCGGAGCGTTTTCGTGGTTCACGGCGAGGAGGCCTCCAGTCTGGCGCTGGCTGATGGGTTGCGGGAACTAGGCGTCCAACAGGCCATCGTACCCAAGGAAGGGGAAGAGTTCGAGTTGTAGTAACGGCTGCTGCGTCGAACGTCATGAACTATGGTTGATATGTGAACCGAGAGGGCGTTTCACGGGAAAGTGCCGGGATGCTCCGCTGATTGCTGCACGGTGGATCACATCAACAGCGTCGCGATCCCTAGGAAGAATAGGAATCCTAGCGTATCGGTGACGCCAGTGACAAAGGCAGCGGAGGCCAGCGCCGGGTCTACCTTCACCAGTTTTAACCCCAAGGGTACCAATACGCCCGCCAAAGCGGCCACCAAAAAGTTGAGCGTCATGGCCAAAGTGGCGGCCAGAGCAATTACCCATTCTCCCTTCCACAAAAAGATCACCAACCCGGTGCATAGACCCACAATGGCCCCGTTGATCAGGGCCGCTATCATCTCCTTGGTCAAGGCACGTAGGCCGTCTCGTTCATTCACCTCACCCAACGCCAACGCCCGCACGATGACAGTCGTTGTTTGACTGCCGGCGTTGCCTCCCTCGCCAGAGACAAGGGGCAGGAACGTGGCCAGAGCTACCATCCCGGCGATCACGGCTTCAAAGGCATCTACCACCGTGATGGCCACAAACAGCGTGATCATATTAATGACCAGCCAAGGGAGGCGCTTGAGCACCGAGTCGCGCAGGGGTCCGAGAACCTGCTCCTCTCCGCTGATGCCCACCATGCGGTACATGTCCTCGGTCGCCTCGTCCTCCGCAACTTCAATCAAGTCATCAGCAGTGATCACGCCCACCAGTCGGCCGACCGCGTCTACGACCGGCAAGGCAAGGAATCCGTATCGGGAGAGGGTACGTGCACACAGCTCCTGGTCTGCTGTGACTGGAACCGCGATCACGTTAGGGTCCATCATCGCTTCTACAGTGGTCTCGGGGAGGGCCACGACGAGGTCCCGCAAGCCCACCACGCCCAGGAGCACGCCGGTTCTGTCGGTGACAAAGAGGTAGTAAGCGCTTCGAGGCTCTGGTTCGACGCGGCGCAGCTCTTTTAGGGCGCGCTGGGCCGTCCAATCCCGACGCAAGGTGATAATGGCCGGCATCATGAGGCCGCCAGCTGTATCATCAGGGTACTGCAGAAGGGGAATGACGCCCCCTGGCTCCTCCATTTCGCGCAGGGCCTCAGTGGCCCGCGTTGGCGACAGGTCACCCAGAACGTCTGCGGCCTCGTCCGCTTCCATCTCGTCCAGGATATCGGCCAGTTCCACGAGGGGAAGCAGTTCTGCCAGGGCGGCGGCATCCCTGTCATTCATCTCTTCCAAGACGTCCGCCGAGTCCGCAGGGGCGAGTTGGGAGAGCAGCGCAAGCTGATCGGCGTCCGCCAGTTCTTCGACAAGATCGGCCTGGTCGGCGGGCTGCAGAGGCTTGATGATGGCCTCCGCACCAGACAGATCGTCGTGCTTCAGGGCGTCGCGCAACTGCGCCAGGACGTCGTCCAAGACAAAGGGTTTCATGAAACACCTCCGGGCATTGGCTCCCCCGGAGGCGTGGTTTTCTTGAAAGTGAGAAGCTGCCTTCCGGGGGCTAGTTCGCTATTCGGTTGGCAGACGAGAGTTGGGACACAAGTCCCACACTACTCGATGCAGGTCCCTCTTCTGATTCGATCTCTTTCATAACTCTGCAACTTGCTAATATAACTATGCAGCCGCGTCGTAACTGGGTTCACCGTGCGAGGATTATACCGCTCACTGTGCTGTGTGTCAAATCTTGCTGCGCAGCTTTCATCTGTCCTTCGCACGTCGTCAAGAGTGCGAGCACTATATTTAGTAGGTTGTCAGTTTTGCTACCCTATCTATTGTGGTTCTCTATGAGCTTTTCAAGATGCTGGACATTCACAATCGGGCGAGCAACTTGCCCAAGACGGTAAAGCATGGTATACTGTGTTTTGCCTTACGTCAACACTTGCTCGTTGATCTCGGTAAGCGAGACTCTTGCAGCAATTCAGAGTATGCCCCAAGACCTTGAGGGTTTTGGCCTTTCGAGCAAGCTCTGGGAGGTCGGGATGTGGTATCTTGGCCCCCAACCATTGCCCTGAGCAGGAAGCCCTAACGGTCTGGACCCAAACTGAGAATCGCTGGAGACGTTTGCCAGCCGATGGAAAAAAGATGGCAGTTGTGGTATAATAAAGAATGGGCAAATTATGAAAGAGCCGGGTCAAGATCAAAACATGCTATTGGTGGAGCAATTGGCCCAGCAAATCGGCCGCTGGCGGCTGACGTTGCCGGCGATCTTGTTCTTGGAAGCGGCCAAGCCATTGAGCTTTGTTGCTAGTCAAGGTTTGCTTCTCTGCCAGCCCCTTCTCGGCTTTCTTTATGATGAATCGAGAATCGCCGGCTATGCGGATCTGTTGGCTGAAAGGTCAAACGTCGATCGCCTGATCGCCTGTCTGGAAACCCAAAGCCCGCCCCGGGTCCAGAGCGGCGAGGAGAAAGAAGGATGAACGAAATTGCTGTTGTGATTCTGCTCCTAATCCTGCCGATCCTCTTCTTTCTGACTTTCCGGGTGAAAGCTGGCAAAACTGGTGAGCTTCGGCCCTTGTCCGGGATAGAACACCTTTCTGATTTCGTGGGACGTTCCGCCGAAACAGGCCACCCGCTTCACGTGTCTGTGGGGGTAGCTGGACTGGGTGGCGCCGCGAGCGCTGAGACGTGGGCTGGGCTCATTCTGTTACAGCAACTGGCCGATGAAACGGCCGCCTGCGACGCGCCGCTGGTTGTCACAGTCGCCGATCCAACCGTTTTGCCTGTGGCCCAGGATATCCTGCGACGGGCTTACATCCGGCATGGCAACCCAGAAGGATATGACCCAACGCAGGTTCGCTTTATTGCTCCGGATCCTACGGTGTACGCGGCTGGGGTCATGGGGCTGCTGGAGCGAGAGCCTATGTCCGGAAACGTCATGGTGGGGTCGTTCGGCGACGAATACTTGCTTATGGGGGAGACCGGCGCTCGCCGAGAGGTGCGCCAAGTTGTAGGCGCGGCCGATCCCCAGACATTGGCTCTGGTCTATGCTTCGGCCGACGAGACGTTGGTGGGCGAGGAGATGTTCGCAGGGGGCGCCTACACGAGCCGATTGCCGATCCAGATTGGCAGTTTGCTGACCGAGGATTGGGCCCGTTGGGCGCTGGTGATCGCTATCATCGTTGTTGCGGCCCTCGAGATCCTTCTCTGAGAGCAAGGAGCCAAGTATGGCTATTTTGAAGCGGACGGTACCTACTGCCATTGCCATTGCCATCGGCATTTTTGTCCTCGTTGGCTTGTTTGCATCCAATCCGTTGCTGGATGCGATCGGCACCTACCTTATTGACACAGCTGTGATTATTGCGGCTTTTGCCCTCTTTTTGGGCCTAATTAATGTCTTGCGCGTCCACGCCCGCAAGATCCGTGAGCGCCAGGGTGGCACTTTGTACAGTTTTGTCTTAATCTCAGCAATGCTCATTGTCCTGGCCCTCGGCTTGCCCTCGGTCCCAGGCCAACCTTCGGGGCCGTCTCAGCCTGTGGTCCAGTGGATCTTTGACAATGTTCAGACGCCAATCCAGGCTTCTCTCTCGGCGCTCCTTGTCTTTTTTATCGTGACGGCTGCCTACCGTCTGTTGCGGATCCGAAATCTTGAGTCAACCTTAATGCTTCTTGTGGCGCTTCTAGTGTTGGCGGGCCAGGTGACTGTTGGCTTGGTTCCCATCTTGCCAAGGGTCAGAGACTGGATCTTGGACGTGGCGGCGATGGCTGGCGTACGAGGCATTTTGCTCGGCGTGGCGCTAGGTACCCTCTTGACCGGCATTCGACTATTGCTGGGCGTGGAGCGCCCGTATGCCGATTAGTGCAATGGTGATTGAAGTGAGGCTGAGATGATCTACTGCCCGAAATGTGGGACCGCCAACCGGGATGGGAGCAGGTTCTGCAACGAGTGTGGGGAGGAGTTGGGTACTCACACTGAGGTAAAGTGTCCTCACTGCGGGGCGATGAACCCTGTTCAGAATGTGTTTTGCGGCAAGTGTGAGGGCCGTCTGCTGGTAGAGTCTCCCCCCCCACCCGGCAGCAAGGCTCCTCCGACTATCAAGGGGCTTTCCTTGCCGAGTAAGGTTTCGTTGCATGAAGGTGGTGAGGAGGTCGAGGATTCCAAGGAAACGGCGCAGGAGGATATCCCTGCCTGGCTGCGAGAGCTGGGCGGCACCGTTCCGGCTGAGGGTGAGATGGATGAATCGACCTCTGCCAAGGATGAGGAAGAGGTCCCCGAGTGGCTGCGAGATTTGCGCGATTCCTTGTCGGAAAAGACCGAAGAGGAGGGTCCCGAGGCGGAGGAGGGCGAGCAAGTCCCCGACTGGCTGGCCGAATTGCGCCCCTCGGACGCCGACGCCGACGCGAAGGCGGAACCCGAAGCGGAGCCGGTGGCCGACGCCGACGCGGACGCTGGGGCGGACGCAGAGATCGAGGGCGAGCAAGTCCCTGACTGGCTGGCCGAATTGCACCCCTCGGACGCTGACGCCGAAGCGAAGGTGGAATTCGACGCGAAGGCGGAAGCGGAGCCGGTGGCCGACGCCGACGCGGACGCTGAGGCGGACG
>JASFTJ010000224.1:0-5206 GCA_050053615.1 Anaerolineae bacterium
TCTCCTCATGAATAACCAGTAAGTCCTCTGGAAGAAAATCGCTTCAATTCAAGGGTCTTGTACCCTTTGGCTGTCGCTCTTTCAGGGCAGCCGTCAATGAACAAATCCCAATGACCACAGCCTGTCGAGTTGGCTTCCAGTCATTGGTTCGCACTCATTCTACCATTTCTCAAGCAGCCTGGCAAACGACCTTGACGGCATGACGATTTGCTGGTATAGTGGGCTGCATGGGTAGCAATGCTGTTACCGTCGTCCGAGCCTTTGATGGCTCCCTGGACGACGCCAAGGGCCTGTTGGCCGTTGAGCAGGCGACATTCGACGAGTCTCGCTACAGCGCCGAGCAGGTGCGCACCATGCTGAGCGACGGCCCACAACACGCCTGGCTGGCCCTGGGAGGGGATCGGGTCATCGGATTTGTCATCGCTTTCCGTACCGATGGGTTGGCTGGGGCATGGTGGGAGATCGATCTGGTGGCAGTCCACCCTGCATGGCGGGGGCGTGGCTTGGCGAGCCGCCTGGTGCGGGCGGCAGCGGCACACGGGGCCCAGGTGGCTCACCGGACGCGGGCGGTGGTCGCTGCGGACAACAGTGCATCGGCCCGTGCTTTCACCCGGACCGGCTTTCGGATGGAGCCGCAGGTGTACGAGCTGTTGATCTATCGTCCTGAGGATCGGAAACCCCGATCCCGGATCATCCCAGGTGTGACCATCCACAAAACTTCCAGCCTTGCCCAGGCGGCCGAATGGATGGCGGATTCTGAAGCTCGTCGGAATCTGTCTGGAGTGACCCTACTCCTATCCGAGCCGGAGGGAGGTCCGGTGGGCTATGCCGAGCTGATCAAGGTGCAGACGCTGCTTTACCGAGGTGTGTGGATCGAGTCCCTTGTGGCTTCGACGCAAACGGCCAAAAGGGCGTTGATCTGCCGGGCCACAGATTGGGCACGGGTTCGGGGTCTGGACGAAATCGGTATGATGGTGCCAGGCGATGACCAAGCTGTGCAGGAGCTTTTCTTGGGCGCGGATTTTCGATCGCTGGGCACCTTCCGTTGGCTGACCGCCGAGTTGCCACTGCCTGGCCTGGCTTCCGCGCGGCCGTCGGAACCGACACCGAGGTAACCGGGAGACATCCGTGCACAAAGACAGGGCGCTGGCTGGCTGGTGGGCCTGGCTGGCAGCGGGGCTGGCCCTGTCCGTCCTGGTTGCCGTATTGCTCCTTTGGGGCCGCCCCCTCTACGAGTTCGTGGCCGATCGGGAGCGGATCCACGCCTGGGTAATGAGATTCGGCGCCTGGGGACCGGTGGCCATCGGGACCCTAGAGATGCTCCAGGCCGTCTTGGCCCCTATTCCTGGTCAGGCGATCGAGGCCGTCAGCGGCTATCTCTTTGGCCCTTGGCTGGGCGCGCTGTACGCGATGGCGGGCATCGCTATTGGGTCTTTGCTTAACTTTGCCCTGGCTCGGCGCTTGGGGCGCCCCCTGCTCGTCCGGCTGACCAGCGCCGAGAGGGTAGCTCGTCTTGATGATCTGGCTCGGCGGGGCGGGACGCTGTTCTTTTTCCTGCTTTGGCTCTTTCCCTTTGTCCCCGATGATTTGGCTTGTTTGGCCGCAGGCCTGACGCCGATGACCCTTCGGCAGTTCCTGTTCTTGATGCTGATCGGCCGCCTGCCGGGAATCCTAGCCTCTACCTGGCTGGGAGCCAACGCGGTGCACATCAGTCCAGCTTGGTGGGGGGGCTTGATTGCCGCGCTTGCTCTGGCCGCTTTGGGGTTGTGGCGCTGGGGGGAGCGGGTCCAGGCGACCATGCTCCGCTTTCTGCAGGTATTGGCCGAGCGCCTGGAACGATGACGGCCTTTGTCAGATTCGAGCTTGGCAAAACGAGTCGAGGATGCTATACTTGAGAATCGAGAATCTGGAGTGATGGTGGATCATGGCAAATGCGATTACTTTGGCACGGATTCCGTTGCTAATAGGAGTAGTTCTCCTCCTTTATCTTGGGAACCCGCAGGTACAGGTGGCTACCGCTTTTATCATAATCATCCTCATCGTGATGGACAGCATCGATGGGATCGTGGCCCGGCGCCGTCAGGAGGTGGGCATGCTGGGCAGCAAGCTCGACATTGCCGTGGATCGGATCGTCGAGCTGGTCCTGTGGGTTGTCTATGCTAACCTGGGCTTGATCTCGGTTGCCATTCCGCTCATTGTCATCATCCGAGGCACGCTGGTAGACACGGTGCGGAGCTTTAGCCTGGTGTGGGGCGAGACCTCGTTTGGGATGATGCAAACCAAGTGGGGGCGGCGGTTGGTTGCCTCGAATTTCATGCGGTCCATATACGGTGTGGCCAAGGCGGTAGCTTTCTGCACCCTGGCCCTGGCTCTAGGCCTGCGGGACCTGTGGGCGGGCACCTCTCGGGCCGGCGCTGCGGAAGCGGTCTGGATCCTTGCTGTGGTGATGAGTTGGACTGCCGCGGTTATCTGCGTCATCCGAGGTGCGCCGGTCTTGGTCGAAGCGCGGACGTTGCTCAGGAATCTGGACGAAAAGGTGGAGGAACGACTGACGAAACCATGAACTTTCAGAACGTGATCAATGACCCCCGCGCGATGCGGATGAGCATGTTTCTGAGTCGGCATACCCCTGAGAGAATCGGCTATCGTCTATCCTGGTTTCTGTCGGGCCTCATCAGCTGGATCAAGCCGACTGTCTATGACGTCGTTTGGACGAACCTCAGCCAGGTATTAGGGTCTGATGCAGGCCAGCATGGTCTAGAGAAGGCGACGCGCTGTGTGTTTCACACGGCCATTCGCAGTTATTATGATCTCTATCGAGCTCTGAGCTGGCCCCGCGAACGGATTTTTGCTGCGGTCAAGGTTACAGAGGCAGCGCGGGAGGTTTTTAAATCGTTGTGGGGGCGCGAGCGAGGCAGCGTGCTGGTGTTCCCCCATCTGGGCAATTTTGACCTGGGCGGGCAGGTGATCAGCAGTATGACCCCGGACATGCAGTTGCTCACCTTGCCCGATCCCCCGCCTGGCTTCCAGTTGACCAATGAATTACGGATGCTCAGTGGCGTCCACGTCACACCGCTGAGTTCAGTGGCTCTGCGCCGGGCGATCAGACTGTTGAGGCAAGGAGGCGTGGTCTCGATCGCTGGCGACCGCCCTGTCAGCGATCTGGACAAGCCGTTTCTCTTTTTCGGCCGACCAGCTCGCTTGCCCTCGGGCCACGTCCGCCTCGCACTAAAGACAGGAGCGGCCGTGATTGTGGCCTATTGTGTGTACTCTGCAGAGAGGGCCAGTTACAGCGTGCACTGCAACCCGCCTTTGGAGATGATTCGTACGGGGGATCGGGAGGAAGAAATCCGGTTGAACATGCAACGGGTGCTTGATATCTTGGAATCGATCATCGTTCGTTGGCCGGAGCAGTGGCAGATGTTTGTGCCCGTCTGGCCCCAGCTCTTGAAGGCATAAGGGAGAATCATGCGTGTTCTCATCACCGGGGGCGCTGGCTTCTTGGGCACGGGTTTAGCAAATCGCTTGGTCGACGAGGGACACACGGTGCTGGTCCTGGATGACCTCACGACAGGCGACCCACGGCGGATGGCGTCCGATGTGTTGTTCACCCGGGGCGATGTCAGGGATGTGCCCAAGCTTTGGACCTTGCTCCAGGGCGTGGATTGTGTGTACCACTTGGCTGCTCGGGTGCAGGTTCCGGAATCAATCTATTATCCCAGCGACTACAATGACGTCAACGTCGGGGGCACGGTGGCCGTCATGGAGGCCGTGCGCGATACCGGCGTCCGACGGGTAGTCTTTACGTCATCGGGGGCGCTCTATGGTGAACAGGCTCACCAACCGATAGCGGAGGATCAACGGCCGAACCCCAACTCACCCTACGGCGTGAGCAAGATCGCTGCCGAGTATTACGTCGCTACCCTGGGCGCCCTGTACGATATTGAGACGGTGTCCCTGCGCATCTTTAATGCCTATGGACCGGGCCAAGAGCTGCCCCCCAGTCACCCACCTGTCATCCCCCAGCTACTCCGCCAGGCGCTGGCCGGTGGTTCGTTGGTCATTTTCGGCGATGGCACCCAGACGCGCGACTTTGTCTACGTGGATGATGTGCTAGATGCCCTGCTAGCAGCAGCCATGGTCACCGATGTCAACCGGGCGGTGATCAACATCGGCTGCGGGCGGGAAGTGAGCATCAACGAGTTGGCAGAACAGGTGGGGCGGGTTGCCGGCAAGAGGGTCAACGTGCTGCACAACCCTGAGCCGTCAGGCGGCGTGTCGCGCCTGGTGGCTGATGTGGGGCTGGCAAAGGAATTACTCGGTTGGGAGCCGATCACGGAGCTGGAGCAGGGCCTGCGCCTGACGCTGCAACGCGATCCCCGCTTTCGGTAGAGCAGTCTCACTACGGAATCTATCCTGGAGGGTGTACGATGTCTCATGGGCCTTCTCTCACTCTGATGGCCGTCTTTGCCCACCCGGACGACGAGTCGTTCGGCATTGGTGGAACGCTGGCCTACTATGGCGCCGATCCGGACGTGCGGGTGGTGCTGGTCTGTGCCACGCGGGGCGAGGCGGGCGAGATCTATGGGCATTCCCCTGGATTCAGCGATCCCAATCTGGCGACGCCAGAGCAACTGGGTGAGGTGCGGGAGGAGGAATTGCGCTGCGCCTGCCGAACGTTGGGCATAGACGCCCTTCATTTCCTTGACTACCGCGACTCGGGTATGGCGGGCGCGCCGGAGAATAAGCATCCCCGCGCCCTGACCATGGCTGACTCTGACGAGGTGGTGGCCAAGATCGTGGCCCACATCCGCCGCGAGCGTCCCGATGTGGTGGTGACTTTTGACGAGACAGGCGGCTACGGCCATCCGGACCACGTTGCGATCCACTACCATGCCAAAGCGGCCTTTGCGGCCGCTGCCGATCCGCAAAAGTACTCTCAGCAGATTGAGGCCAAGCTGGAGCCGTATCAAGCCAAGAAGCTATACTATACAGCTATTCCCCACCGCTTCTTCCGCGCTGTGGCCAAAAGAATGGAAGAACTGGGCATAGAGATCCCCGAACGTTATCTGAAGCGCGTAGACGAGGGGATCGGCTTGCCCGATGAAGCCTGCACCACCGACGTATACGTGCAGGACTGCTGGGACACCAAGCAGGCAGCGATCCAGTGTCACGCTACCCAACTCAATCCGGACAGTGTCTTTGC
>JASFTJ010000225.1:0-5191 GCA_050053615.1 Anaerolineae bacterium
GGCTGCTTCACGATCCGCGGGGCTTTCCCACCAGCCGCCTCGACGAGGTCCAGCCCTGGCTGGAGCGGATCTTTCGCAAAATCGATCGGCATCTAGGGCAGATTTGCATGTGGGATGAGGACGGCATCGAGGACGCTCGGGTGCTGATCGTGGCGTACGGCTCGACGGCCCGGTCGGCGCGGCAGGCGATCAAGATGGCCCGCGCGCGCTACGGGCGCAAGGTCGGGCTGCTGCGACTCAAGACGCTGTGGCCCTTCCCCGAAGAGGCGGTGGAACGCGCTGCCGAGAATGTGCAGCGTGTCGTTGTACCCGAAATGAACCAGGGGCAGATCGCATTGGAGGTGGCGCGCATTGTGGGCCGCCAGAAGGTCGTGCACGTGGGTCGCGCTGACGGCCAAATCGTCACGCCGGACCTGATCATCGATGCGATGCGCGCGCCGCGCCGTCGGGCTTCACAGGGTCGGGTCTCGGTCCGGCAATAGGGAGGGTGCGAAATGCAAAAACACGATCAGGGCATGTACGAGTACCTGCGTCATCACAAAAAGTTCCCTCATCTGTGGTGTGCTGGGTGCGGCATCGGCATTGTTATGGGCAGCATTCTTCGTTCGGTACAAAAGATGGAGTTGAACCAAGACGATGTGGCCGTGGTGTCGGGCATCGGCTGTACGGGGCGGATGCCGGTCTATATGGATTTTAACACGATGCACACCACCCACGGCCGGGCGCTGGCCTTTGCTACCGGGCTCAAGCTGGCCCGGCCCGAGATGAAGGTCATTGTCGTTATGGGCGATGGAGATGCCCTTGCCATCGGCGGTAATCACTTTATCCACGCCGCAAGGCGCAACATCGACCTGACGGCCATTGTCGTGAACAACAACATCTATGGCATGACCGGCGGCCAGTCATCGCCGACGACACCGCTCGACGCTTATTCGGCGACAGCGCCCTACGGTCATATCGAACAGCCTTTTCCGGTCTGTGACCTGGCCATCGCAGCCGGCGCATCCTTTGTCGCCCGCAGCACGATCTATCACGTAACCCAGTTGGACAAGTTTACAGAACAGGCCATCCGCAAGGAGGGCTTTGCCTTGGTCGAGGCGGTGAGCTATTGCCATACGACCTTCGGACGGGCGAACAATATGAAGTCACCTATCCAGATGATGCGGCTGCTCAAAGAGAACTCGCTACCCATTCGAGCGGCGGAGAATCTGGGAGACGAGCTACCGGCCGACGCGATCGTGCGGGGGGTGTTCGTCGATGTGGAAAAGCCCGAGTTCACCGAACTGTACGATCGCTTGATCGAGCGAGCTGACGGTTCGCCGCCGCCTCGTAAGCGCAAGGTGCGTCGGGGCTGGGTCTAGGAGAAGAGCATGGACAAGATACGGGAAGCAGCGCGTCGGGCGTTGGAGGACCGCTACGAGATCCGCTTGGCTGGCGAAGGAGGACAGGGCATGATCCTGGCTGGTGTGATCCTGGCCGAGGCGGCTGCGGTGCACGATGGATTGAATGCTGTCCAGACTCAGAGCTATGGTCCGGAGGCCCGAGGTGGAGCCAGTCGGTCGGAGGTGATCATTGCCCAGGGGGAGATCGATTATCCCAAGGTCATAGCCGCTGATCTGTTGTTGTGCATGAGCCAGGAGGCTTGCGACAAGTTTTACCCCCAGGTGAAAAAAGACGGTTGCATTGTTGTGGACGCGGGCAAGGTGAGCCGCGTGCCGAGTCAGCGGCCCGTCGCTGTATCCATCACCAAGATCGCCGAGGAGGTGACTGGCCGGCGCATCACGGCCAGCATGGTGGCGCTAGGCTTGGTGGCCGGGCTGACTAGCGTGGTCTCGAAGGAGGCCTTGGAAAAGACCGTCGCCGAACGGGTGCCGACTGGCACGGAAGAGATCAATCGGCAGGCGCTGGTTGCCGGCTTTGCCGAAGCAGAGCGCCTGCTCCGTGAAGGGGACAGCGAGGGTTGTAGCTGATCTGGCCTTCGGACAATTCGCCCGCGCAAGGACCCTGTGACCGCAGGGTCCTTTTCTGTGTGCGCGATGCTTGCTCCTGCAGCTGTCTCGTGCTACAATGGAAGCATGATCAAGACATCTGAGAGCGGGCGTGTGGGCTTGGAGGATCAGGTGATTGCCTGGCTGGCGCAGCAAGAGGTCGAGGCCTACCTGGTCGGGGGCTGCGTGCGGGATCGATTACTGGGCCGTCCTGTCTACGACTTGGACCTGACCGTGGACGGCGACGGCCTGCGCCTCGCGCGCCGTCTGGCGAATCACTTTGAGGGCGCCTACTATCCCCTCGACGTGGCGCGGAGCACCGGCCGGGCGATCCTGCGTGCGGAGGCAGGGCGCCGCCTGGTGGTGGATGTGGCCCGATTTCGTGGCGATTCGCTGACAGAGGATGGCTCGGCTGAGCTCACCGCTGACCTGGCCGACCGCGATTTCACCGTCAACGCTCTGGCCGCCGACGTGCGGGCACCGGACGACGTCATCGATCACCACGGCGGCCTCGACGATCTGCGAGTGCGCCTCCTCCGTCCCGTCTCCGAGTCGGCCATCCGCAATGACCCGCTCCGCGCCCTGCGCGCCTTTCGCCAGGCTGCCCAGCTTGGGTTTCGGCTGGCGCCCAAAACCGAGCGCCTCATCCGCCGCGACGGGGCCGGCCTGGCCCGCGTCTCGGCCGAGCGGGTCCGCGACGAACTGGCCCGCCTGCTGGCCCTGCCCCACGCCGCGCCCCACCTGCGCCACATGGACGACCTGGGCCTGCTGACCATCGTCCTTCCTGAACTGGAACCTCTCCGCGACCTGGCCCAGCCGCCGCCTCATCACCTGCCCGTGCTGGCCCACTCGCTGAAGACAGTGGAGCATTTGGAAATCCTGCAGAGTAAGTTGCGGACGGAGAGCGGGAATCAGGAATCAGGAATCGGGAATCGGGTACCAGGTATCAGGGAACCCGATACCCGACACCCGATACCCGATACCCGACACCTCGACTCTCTGCACCCTTTTGCCGAGCGATTACACGCCCACCTGGCCGAACCCCTCGGCGGCGAGCGCCCCCGGCTGGTGACGCTCAAGCTGGCGGCGCTGCTGCACGACACGGGCAAGCCGGCGACGAGGCGTGTGCAGGAAGAGCGCATTCGCTTTCTGGGGCACGAAAAGGAGAGTGCGAAACTCACCGGGGCGGCGCTGCGGCGGCTGCGCTTCAACCGCGCCGAGGTGCGGACGGGCCAGACCATCGTCCGGCACCACATGCGACCCCTGCTGCTGGCCGATCAAGAGCGCGTCTCGTCGCGGGCTGTCTATCGTTTCTTTCGCGACACTGATGACGCCGGCGTGGACGTGCTGCTCCACGCCCTGGCCGATCACCGGGCGACCTACGCACCTGATGCAGAAGATGACCGTTGGCCCCGCCTAGTGGCATTGGCGGCGCGAATGCTGGCCGATTACTACGAGCGAGCCGAGGAACGCGTCGCCCCGCCGCCCTTGCTCGACGGCTACGACTTGCTGCGCGAGTTCGGCTTGGAACCCGGCCCGCAGATCGGCGAGCTGCTGGAGGCGGTGCGCGAGGCGCAGGTCAGCGGGGAGGTGCGGACTCGCGACGAGGCGCTGGCGTTGGTCCGAAAGCGCTTGGACACGGAAAGCCAACATGAGGTTTGACCAGGTCGTAGGGGTCGCCGAAGAGTGATTAGGTCTCCCGGCCCAGCAACGACGCCGCCAGTTCGCGCAACGCGGACTGGGCGGCGTTTTCGCTTCCAGAGGAATGCCTTGGGCGCCCGGTCTTGTCGAGGCTCTCCATGGCCTGGCGGTGGTACTGCTCGGCCTGGTCTTCGGCGTAGGCGCGGGCGCCCGTCCGCTCGAGAAGGGCCAGGGTGGCTTTGATATCGTCCTCGTCCAAGGCGCCTTCCTGGCTGTAGAGGTCGATCAACTCCCAGGCCGAGATGCGCTCCTCCGGGTGGTTGAGCACGTACACCACCGGCAGCGTCTTCTTTTTGTCGCGGATATCGGTGGCGGCAGATTTACCGGTCACCTCTTCGTCGCCCCATGCACCCAGGATGTCGTCCTGGATCTGGAAGGCCAGGCCCAAGTTCTCGCCAAAGCGATAGTAGTGCTCGATGAGCTCCACTTTGTCTGTGGCGAGGATGGCCCCCAATTGCGCGGATGTCGCCAGCAGCGTCGCTGTCTTGTGGCGGATCATCCACAGGTATTGGTCCAGGTCCACGTCCAGCTGATCCTCAAAGGTCATGTCGAAATACTGGCCCTCGCACAGCGCCAGGCAGGCCCGGTCCAGGGCCAGCGTCGCCGCCTGAATGCGCTCCAGCGCCACGCCTCGTGCGGCCAGGCGGTGTAACGCCAAGCGAGCCAGGGTGAACAGCCCGTCGCCCACGTTGATGGCGTGGGGGGCGCCCCACAGGTCCCACACAGCGCGACGACCGCGACGGAAGTGGCTGGCATCCTGAATGTCATCGTGGACCAGGGAAAAGTTGTGGACCAGCTCAACGGCGGCAGCGGCGGGGAGAGCCTCCAGTGGGTCGCCCCCTGCGGCCTGACAGCAAAGAAGACATAACACTGGGCGGAGTCTTTTGCCGCTCCTGGCTTCATGGGGGCGCAGATCCCTATCCACCCAGCCGAGGTGATAGCGCATCATGCCGTAGTAGGTTCCCAGGCGGGGGTGGGGCAGGCGTACAATTTCCTGGAGCTCGGTTTCGATCTGGGGGAGGAATCGATCAAAGGCTTTTTGCAGGCTCATCGTGGCATTCCTTTTTGGATGATGCAGGAGGACAGCGGCGCAAGAGAGGAGTCCCCTGTAGCGTGTTGATATCTGTGATGCCCAGACAGAACATCGCCGTGCGCAGCACGGCGGCCAGCTCGGCAGCTAGCTCGGCTACGGCCTGAGCCGAGACGTTGGCTGCCTTGAGAAACGGCCCGGCTAGGCCGCCCAGGTCTGCGCCCAGGGCCAGGGCTTTGGCCAGGTCCAGGCCGCTCCGCAGGCCGCCGCTGGCGATGAGCGGTGTGCCGGGCAGGGCGGCCCGCACCTGGATCAGTGCCTCGGCGGTGGGGATGCCCCAATCGCCAAACTGGGCGCAGAGGCGGCGCAGGCGCTCGGTCGGAGCACGGTACATCTCCACCTGACTCCACGAGGTGCCGCCGGCTCCAGCCACGTCGATGATGGCTACGCCTGCATTCACCAATTGGCGGGC
>JASFTJ010000226.1:0-5182 GCA_050053615.1 Anaerolineae bacterium
GGCCTTTGGCTTTCACCGGGCGGCGGATACCGGCGGCGCTGTAGTGGGGTTGCTCATCGCCTTGGGCGTGGTCTGGACAGCGCAGTCAGCCTCGGTGGATCTGGGGCGGCGCACCTTCCAGGTGGTAGTACTGGCCAGCCTGATCCCAGCAGTGCTGGCCGTGCTCTCCCTGGCCCTGGGCGCGAGCGAAGTATCCATCACCGGCAAGGGCGAGCGCCCGGTCATCACCTTCCGAGGGCTGGGCAAGCCCTTCCTGGTTTTCATGGTCATCGTCGGCCTCTTCGACCTGGGCAACTCGTCGGACGCCTTTCTGGTGTTGCGCGCCCAGGAACGCGGGCTGAGCGTGGTCGGCATCCTGGCCATGCTGGTCACGTTCAACCTAGTCTACAGCCTGGTCTCGACGCCGGCCGGTTCCCTATCCGACCGTGTGGGACGGCGCAAGGTGATCGTCGGCGGCTGGCTGGCCTATGCGGCCATCTACCTCGGCTTTGGCCTGGCCGGCGCGGGCTGGCAGATGTGGGCGTTGTACGCCCTCTATGGCGTGTACTATGGCCTGGCCTACGGAACAGCCAAGGCCCTGGTCGCCGACCTTGTGCCCGCCGCGCTGCGCGGCACGGCCTATGGCACCTACAACGCCACGCTGGGCCTAATCGACTTTCCGGCGTCGCTCATCGCCGGCCTGTTGTGGCAAGGCGTTAGCCCATCAGCGCCGTTCTTCTTTGGAGCGGCGATGGCCCTGGCCGCCGCCGTTCTGATGCTGCTGTGGAAGATGCCTGTCGGGACACAGGCGGAAGCCGATGAACGCTGATGTCATGAAATGGCGGCCCGGTCGCAGGGAACTCGGGTGATGTCCCCATGAAATCAGCCATCAGCTTCACCCACCTGCAGGTCCACTCCCACTTCACCCTGCTGGGCGCCGCCGCCTCGCTGGCCGACCTGGCCTCTCGCGCCGCGGCCGAAGGCCTGACCCACCTCGCCCTGACCGACACGAACGTCCTTTACGGCGCCGTCGCCTTCGACCGCGCCTGCCGTCAGGCCGGCATCCGGCCCATCCTGGGCATGACGGTGACAGTCGCCCCACCGGCTGTCCGGCTGGCCCCAGGGCCAATACCGGGCCGCCTGGTGTTGCTAGCCACCGGGCCGTCCGGCTACCGCTCCCTCTGTCGCCTATCCTCGCACCTCCAGGGGCACCCTGAGCGAGAGTCGCGCCTCGCCCGGGGCCTGAGCTGGACAGATCTGGAGGCGCACCGCGAGGGGCTACTCTGTCTCAGTGGCGGGCGCCTCGGCTGGCTGGAGCGCCTGGTGCGCGCCGGCGACCCGGCCGCCGCCTACCGCTATGGGGCCCGCCTGGCCCAGCTCTACGGTGACCGCGCCTACCTCAGTCTGGAAATCCATCGCTCTGAGGACCGGGGCTGCGCCCAAAAGCTGATTCGGCTCGGCCAGCGCCTGGGGCTGCGCCCCCTCGCCGTCCAGCCCGTCTACTGCCTCGCCCCGGAGGACCGGCCCAAGCTGCGGCTCCTGGCGGCCATCAATCACAACATCCCTCTAGACAGGGTCCCACCAACGGCTCTGCCCGGCGGCGGCGACCCGGCCGTCGACCTGCATTGGCTCCACGCTGACGAGGTCGCAGCGCGCTTTGCCCCTTCGGTCGGTTCGGGGCCGGATCTTGCCAAAGCCCTGACCAATATCGAGGAAGTGGTCAGCCGCTGCGGCCCGGCGCTGCCCGACGGCCGACCCATCTGGCCAGACCTGAGGCTGCCCCAGGGGCAGACCCCCGACCAAGCCCTGGCAACCCTGGTCCAAGCCGGCCTGGAGAGCCGCTATGGCGCCGACGCACCGCCCGGCGGGCGGGAGCGGCTAGCGGCCGAACTGTCCGCCATTGCGCGTCACGGCTACGCCCCCCTCTTTCTCATCGTGGCCGACATCACCCGCTTCGCCCGCGAGACCGACATCCCGGTAAACACTCGGGGCAGCGTGGCCAACTCGCTGGTCGCCTACTGCGCCGGCATCACCCACATCGACCCGATTGCCCATGATCTGCTTTTCGAGCGCTTTCTGAACCCCTCACGTGCGGATCTGCCCGATATCGACCTCGACTTTTGCAGCCGCCGCCGCGACCAGGTGCTGGATTATGTAAGGTCCACCTACGGCCCCGACCGCGTGGCCCTTGTGTCCACGGTCAGCACCCTTCGACCCCGAGGCGCCGTCCGCGAGGCAGCCAAGGCCTACGGCCTGGACGAGGCGCGTACGAACCACATGCTCTCCCTCCTGCCCCGACGTTGGCATCCCGACCCCCGGAGGCGGGACAAGCGCACCGTGAACGATGTCCTGGCCGAGCTGGAGGACCCGCGAGAACGGGAGGTCATCCAGGCGGCCTACGGCATCGTCGGCCAACCCCACCATCTGAGCGTCCATCCCGGCGGCATAGTCATCACCCCCGGCCCGCTGACCGACACCGTGCCGCTGCAGTGGGCGCCCAAGGGTTTCCTCATCACCCAGTTCGACCACGGCGATGTAGAGGCGCTCGGCCTGCCCAAGCTCGACTTGCTGGGCATCCGGGCGCTGTCCGTCCTGGCCGACGCCGAGCGCCTGGTGCAGCAACACTATGACCCCGCCTTCCGGCTGGCGGATGTCCCCCTTGACGACCCGGACACCACCGCGCTGCTGGCCCGCGCCGAGACAGTGGGCGTCTTCCAGTGCGAATCGGTCGGGGCCCGGCGGACGTTACGTCAACTCCAAGCCCGGACGGTCCGAGACCTAGCTGTAGCCAACGCCTTTTTCAAACCGGGACCGGCCACGGGCGGCATGTACCAGGCCTTTATCCGCCGCTACCGGGGCGAGGAGCCGGTGTCCTTCCTGCGCCCCAGCCTCGAACCCATTCTCGGCCCAACCAAAGGTGTGCTGCTCTTCCAAGAGCAGGTTCTGCAGGTGGCGCGCGAGATCGCCGGGTTGAGTTGGACGCAGGCTGATCAGCTGCGCCGGGGCATGGGCCATTTCGGCCACGAGGAGATGGCCGAGATGGAAGCCCAGTTCATCGAGGGCTGCCAGCGTTCCCCACCCGACGGCCCAGACCTCAGCCAACAGCAAGCCGAGACGCTGTGGGCGCAGGTGCACGCCTTTGCCGGCTACGGCTTTAACCAGGGGCACGCCACCTCCTACGCCATGGTTAGCTACCGCTCAGCTTACATTAAGGCCCATTGGCCGGACGCTTTCCTCTGCGCCCGCCTGGCCGAATGGGGCGGCTTCCACCACCCGGCCGTCTATGTGGCCGAAGCGGTCCGCCTGGGGCTGACCGTGCGCCCACCCCACATCAACCACAGCAGGCGGCGCTTCACCTTGGGCCGGGCTGGGAAGCAGAGGGTGCTGTGGATGGGCTTGGGTCAGGTCCGCGGGCTACGCCAGAGTTCGGTCCGGGCCATCGTGGCCGCACGGCAGCGGCAGCCCTTTGCCAGTGTACGCGATCTGCTGCGGCATGTACCCCTGCAGCACAAGGAAGCTGCTCACCTCGTCCAGTGTGGCGCACTGGACGGCCTGGGAGAGAGCCGGGCGGCGATGCTGGCCGAAGCGACCGAGATCGAGCGCTCTGGTAGCGCCCTGCAGATGGCCTTCGCGTTGACTCGACGGGCAGTCGCTCCGGAGTCGCCGGCTCTGCGACTGGCCTGGGAGCAACGCCTGCTGGGCCAGCCGGTCAGCGTCCACCCCTTGGCCCTGGTGGCCGACCAACTGCCGGTCGACAGCATATCCCTGCGGCGCCTGCAAGAAACAGCCGGCCAGGCGGTGACCGTGACCGGCGTCCGCCTGCCGGGCCGGACGGGCGGTCAGGGATTCTATCTGAGCGATGGTGAGACCTTTGTCGTGGCCAGGGATCCATCGGACGAGGCGCCTCGGCCCTGGCAGCCCTTATTGCTGCGCGGGCGTTGGCTCGGTGACGAGTGGGGAAACAGTTGGCTGCAAGTGGAAGAAAGCCACAAGATACAGGCTAGAGGAGACAAGACGCGCAAGGCATAATGAGTCTAGCGAGCACGCGGCCCACGAGTTGAAAGGGGACGTCTAGGCTAAAGAAACCATGTTGTGAAACAGTACCGAGGGAAACGCCTTGTGTGCTCGCGTCACTGAGGACCGCTGATGCCCAGCACAATCTATCCTCCAGTCGCTGCGTTTGCGCCCGTTCACACCCCGCCATATGGCGGGGTATGAACGGGCCATTTGGCGCTATGCCTCTCACGTCATTTTGGATATACTGTTTGAGCAGCGATGGGCCAGCGAAACGGCGGCGTGGCCTGTCCTGTGACGGCCAGGCACAGGGGAACCGTCTCTGCTGAATTTCGCACCAGAAGCCAGTCTATATCCGCGCCAACGACCCCGACACCCTAGAGGCCAACCTGACCATTTGGGTCAGCTGCCATTTATTGGAGACGAGGAGGCAGATGTGCAAAGCAAGCAACAAGACCGCTCCATCGAACCGGATCACTACACCAACTCGCCGGCTTTGCCGACTTCCGAGCTGAAAAGCGATCAGGGCCACATGCCGATTAACAGATGGGCACTGATGCTGGCAGGCATCATTCTGGCACTGGGCATAGGTTTTGGAGTTGGTCTGCTCATCCTGAGGCCTTGGGCAGGGCCTGTAGCCGATGTCGGACCAGACGCCGCTCCTCCGGCAGGATCCAACTCGCCCAAAGCGCTAGCCGCAGAAGCCGCTGTTCCCTCTCCCACACAAGACAGCCCCGATCTCCCAGCCGCGTACCTGGCCCAGCCGTCGTCGGCCCAGGAGATGTTCTCCGAATTCATTTGCCCTTGCTGTGGTCAGTCGATCGGTGATTGTGCTTGTGGTATGGCCGACGAGAGAAGGAGCTTTGTCAGCGGACTGGCAGCTGCCAAAGCCAGCAGATTGGATATTTATCTCGCCTACGCTCAAGAGTACGGGCTCGACACATTCGCTTCCTGGGAAACAAAGCATGTGATCAGGCAGCACAGGCTGGCGAATGCTCCCGCGGAACGACCACAAATCGTGCTGGAGACACAGACAGTCGATCTGGGCGACGTCAGTGTGAGAGAAGGCAAAGCAGAAACCAGCATCAGGATCAAGAACGCCGGCCAGAAGGATCTGGTGGTGGAAGGCCTGAGCACCTCTTGCGGCTGTACGACAGTGTCTGTGGTCGACGACGGCCAAGAAGGACCG
>JASFTJ010000227.1:0-5177 GCA_050053615.1 Anaerolineae bacterium
CTGCGAAGAAGAGATCGACCTGGCACTGGAGCTAGGCGGGCCGCACCCCTTCTTCCTGCAGATCGCAGGATACCACCTCTACGAACTACCCGGCCGGGGCGAGCCGAAATTTCCCGACGTCTATGACCAGGCGGCGCGTCGCTTCAATGCCGAGGCTGAGGACCATCACCGCTACCTCTGGTCGCAACTGAGTGGTGAGGAACGACAAGCGCTTCTTTCGCCCAACATGGCGGATGAAGGATTGCGCAAGACCTTGCAGGCCCAGGCCCTGGTCCGCAAGGAGGGAAGGCGCTTTGTGCCCTTTGGGCACGCATTTGCTGTCTTTGTGGAGGATAAGCGCCACGCAGAGGCCACACCCACTGACTCCACCGTCATCGAGACTGATTCCGCTACAGACCTAACCGGCAAGCGGCTGGGTAACTATCGGGTACTTGCGGCGCTGGGACAGGGGGGCATGGCCAAGGTCTACAAAGGCTATCAACCGCTGCTCGACCGCTACGTGGCCATCAAGGTCTTGGCGCCACGCTTTGCTACCGACGAAGAATTTCGGGCCCGATTCCAACGGGAGGCAGCGGCCATCGCCCGACTACGTCATCCCAACATCGTGCAGGTCTATGATTTCGGTGTGGAGGGGCACATCCACTACATGGTCATGGAGTACATCGCCGGGGAAACGCTCAAGACCCACATTCGCATGGCCCGGTCGGCAGACGAGCGGTTGTCACCGCGGGAAGTCCTGACCATACTGCGCGGCGTAGCCGCCGCGCTGGACTATGCCCACGAGCGGGAGATTATCCATCGCGATGTCAAACCGGCTAACATTTTGCTGCGCATCGAAGAACCCCCTCAGCAAGCCCAGCTTTCGCGCCCGGCTTCTGCCGATATGAGAGCCGCCCCGGCCAGACAAGCGCCGACCGACTTTACCCCGGTCCTCACCGACTTTGGGGTGGCCAAAATCCTGGAAGGTGTACAATTCACTGGCACGGGCATGACCATCGGCACACCGGACTATATGTCGCCCGAGCAGGGCAGCGGCGAGGAGGTCACCGCACGCGCCGACCTTTACTCCCTGGCCGTCATCCTCTTTGAAATGCTGGCTGGCGAACTACCCTTCACCGCCGATACACCGGTGGCCGTGTTGCTCAAGCATATCTCCGATGCGCCGCCCTCCATCCACCGGCGCGTGCCCGGCATCCCACCGGCTGTGGATGACGCGCTGGAACGCGCTTTGGCCAAGAAACCAAAAGACCGCTACCCCACCGGCGCGGCGCTGGTGAGGGTCGTCGAGCAAGCCTGGGGCGCAGCGCTGGGGGGTGCACAGTGATCCGCCGCACCGTGATGAGTGGCCTTCTGGCTGGCCTGTCCCTGGTCCTGGTGGCGCTCTATCCCACGTTCTCGCTCTACATCTATCCCCGCATTTTGCGGATGCACTGGTCATATACCTCTGAACCGCTGCGGTCCCTGCTGTTGATCCCGCACGGAGCACTCGCCATCATGGTCCTGGGGCTCGTCGGCAGCCTGCCAGCGTGGCGCAGCAACGTGAGCGGCGCAAAGCAGGGATTCAAGATAGGCGCCGTCAGTGGGCTGGTGGTCGGTGTGGTGTTCTACATCCTACTGCTGGCACCCACCTCAGCCTTGACGGCCAGTGCACGATTGTGGGTCTATTCGCCCGGGTCCCAAGCCCCTGTCCCTCCCGATCCGCTCATCTTTCGTTACATCCGCCATATGACCCAAGTGATGCACCGACAACTCTTGCTCTGCCTCGTCATTGGGGGCCTGCTCGGCGGCATCGAAGGCTTGTTGGTCGGCCTCTTGCGCCATTGGACCCCTCCGCGCCGACTTTCCCTCCTGGAAGCAATCTACTCACCGCACCCCCGCCGCCGCTGGTTTGCAGACTATGACGGCACATGGCAGGCGGGTATCGTCGCCGGGCTCATCGGCGGTGTGGCAACCTGGTTGAGTCTGACCGTTAGCTTTTTAAGCAACGTGCAGACAGATTGGCCAGAACTTCAGGCGGCGATCAGTGAGCACAGCGGTCCCCTCATCCGGCTTTTGTTCAACGAAACGCTGACCGGATGCATATTTCCCCTGCTGGTCTTGGCCGTGTTGGGCACCAGTGCGTTGGCTGTGCTCCTGCTAAAGGACCCGCCACGTCGCTACCTTTCGCGCTTTCAGGCAGTGCTGATCGCAGGGGCAACAGCCTCCGTTCCCATCTCCCTAGCTGTGACCAACGCAGCACATTTTTGGAGCGGTGCGGCCCGCTATCTGGCGCTGGAGTTTGTCCAGCAAGCGCGCCCGCTAAATCCACACGGAGAGTTGGTCATTGATCCCGAATGGCTGCTTCTCCTCCGGCTGTTTGTTCGCTCACCGGAACCTTCATTGTTCCTGTTCTATTTGTTGCCTTTGGTGTTGTTCGCCGCTATCCTGGTCGTCGTCGTGCTGTGGCTCACGCCTCAGGCGGCAGTTTACGGCCTGACGATACCGCTGATCTTTAAGCGTCCAGTGGACCGAGCGGCGCGGATCGCTCGGGGCGTCAACAACAAACCCTCCAGCTTGTTGCCCCAGCTCTATCAGCTCTTTGCCACCGAGGCAAAAGCCATCAAGGTTCTGCCCCATCTGGCCTTTTTGCTCAAGAGCCAGGCGAGCGCCCAGCTGGTGGCCGCCTATCACACGCTGGGTAGAGGCGCCGACGGGATCGGTCCAGCCGTGGGCGCCGTTCGCCGGACCCTGGCTGAACAGCCAGAATGGCGTTGGCGGGCCGAGGTTGGCGAACTGTATCGCGTCCTGGAAGAGGGGTTGGCGGCCAAGACATTGGCTCAAGTCACGGCTATTGAGCCGCCGCCCGAAGAGATCACCTCGTCGCTGCCGGTGCTGTTGGCCAAAAGCTGCGAGGGGATCGGGCGCGTGCTGGGCGAACTCAAAAAGGTGGAGCGGGTGGATGATCTCGGCACCAAGATCATCTTTCTCAACAGCGCCCAGGCCGTCCTACTGGATCTGCACCGTTATACAGAGCGGACGAGCGAATCTGGCAAGTCTCATGATGCGCCCTATGTGGAGGTGGGCGCCCTGCATACCTTGTCGGACCGCTGGCAGCGATTCGTGCTGACCGCCACCCAGGATCTCCAAGGCCGAGCCGATCTGAAGGCGACGCTGCTGGCTCACCGCCTCGGCTTTGCCGAGAGGGTGCGCCAGTGCATCGTCGTCAGCAATCAGGGTCCGAACGTGGCCCAAAACGTCCGTCTGTGCGTGGCCGACGGCCAAGGCTACCGAGTGGTCGAAGGCGCCGAACAGCAAGTAGACATCCTCAGCCCGCAGGAGAGTCGCGAACTGGAGTTCTGGCTGAGACCTGAGGCCCCTGGCCGCCTGCGGCTGGCTTGGCAATTGGCATTCGACGACGCCGTGGACACCGGCCGTCGGGTCGAGTTCGCCGACGCGATGGAGCTCATACATGAGAAGGCCGAGCAACCATTCCAACGTATCTTTCCCATCCCCTATGTCACCGGCACGCCGCTTCGTTCGGGGGAGATGTTCTTCGGCCGCCAGGACGTCTTTGACTTTGTGCAAGAGTATCTGCTGGGCGCCTATCAGAACAACGTCATTGTCCTGCATGGCCAGCGGCGCGCGGGCAAAACGTCCATCCTCTATCGTCTGCGGGAAATGCTGGCCGACACCCACGTTGCGGTGCTCATAGACATGCAGGGCAAGGCGGCGCGGGGTACGGCCGATTTCCTCTATGCGCTCAGCGATGACATCATCTATGCCCTGGAAAATCACAGCATCTTTGCGGAGCTGCCGGAGCGACGCGAGTACGAGGATGCGCCCGAGTTCACGTTCCGCTCCCGCTTTCTGCGTTCAATAGTCAGCAGATTGGACAACCGCAACTTGCTCCTGATGTTCGACGAGTTCGAGGAGCTGCAACAGCGGGTGGACGATGGCCGGCTGGAGCCAGAGATCTTTTCCTTCCTGCGCAACCTGATGCAGCACGAGCCGCGCCTCGACTTTCTCTTCTCTGGCACGCACAAGCTAGAAGAGCTGGGCGCTGAGTACTGGTCCATCCTGTTCAACATCGCCATCTACAAGCGCATCACCTTCCTCGAGCCCGATGACGTGCGCCACCTGGTGCTGGATCCGGTAGCACCCTACGGCCTGGAATACGATCCCCAGGCTGTGGATCGCATCATTCAGGTGACGGCTGGGCATCCCTATTTCGTCCAAGTAGTTTGCCACGAGATGGTAGCCTACCACAACGATACGGAGCGCAACTACCTGACCGCCACCTGCGTGGACCAGGTTCTGGAGCGCATCATCGAGCGGGGCGAAGCCCATTTCAAGTACATCTGGGCTGGAGCCGCGCCCGACGAACACAGGGTCATGCTGGCCCTCACCGACCTGCTGCCCGACGCTGACGCCACGGCCACGCCGGCGCAGATCATGGAAGAGTTGAGGCGCAAGGGCTTTACGCCGTCGGACGACGAGCTAAAGCGCGCCCTCGCCCACCTCCAGGCCAAGGACATTATCACCCGCTCCGGTCCACAAAGTCGCCTCTATCGCTTCAAGATCGATCTGGTCCGCCGCTGGATCGGCATCACCCGACCAGCGTTGCAGGACGAAATGGGAGATTAGCGTGAAGGTTGGTTTCATTCTCCCAGGCCCCGTCCCGGGGGCGGTCCAATGAGGAAAACGCGACCTTCCTGCTCAAGGCCTCGTCCCGGGGGCGGTCCAATGAGAAAACGTGAGCTTCCTGCTCAAGCCCCCGTCCCGGGGGCGGTCCAATGAGGAAAACGTGACCTTCCTGCTCAAGGCCTCGTCCAGAGGGCGGTCCAATGAGGAAAACATGACCTTCCTGCTCAAGGCCTCGTCCCGAGGGCGGTCCAATGAGGAAAACGTGACCTTCAAGCCCCATCACGATCCGAGCCATTTATACTTCGTCACAGCCACAGTCTCGGGCTGGCGCCAGATTTTCACCGAACCCACCTATGCCCATATCGTCCTCGATTCCCTCGACTGGCACCGTCGCCAGGTCCGCTGGCTGCTCTTTGCCTACGTCTTGATGCCCAATCACCTCCATGCCATCGTCAAGCCCCAAGGCGAACGCACCATCTCGGACGTCTTGCAATCGTTTGGCTCGTTTACTGCCCATGCCTTGCTGGCCCGCATGGAGGCGCAAGGCCGGGGTG
>JASFTJ010000228.1:0-5157 GCA_050053615.1 Anaerolineae bacterium
CGCCCGCGGCCTGCCGGTGGTCCCTCATTTGGTCTTGAAGCGTAGGGCATTCGAGCAGCAGCCAGACGAGGTAGTAGCCCAAATTGAGGCAGAAATCGGCTATGACTGTTTCGTGAAACCGGCCAACTTGGGCTCGAGCGTTGGCATCTCCAAGGCTCACAACCGGCAAGAGCTTTACGCTGCGCTAGAGGAAGCCGCGCGCTACGACCGCAAACTGATCGCCGAGGTAGCCATAGACGCCCGCGAGATCGAAGTCAGCGTCCTAGGCAACGACGAGCCAATTGCCAGCGTGCCGGGCGAGATCGTGCCCTGCAACGAGTTCTACGACTATGCTGCCAAGTACCTGAATGGCGAGTCGGAGTTGCTCATCCCGGCCCCCATCCCACCCAAAGTGTCCGAACGGGTGCGGCAGCTAGCGGTGGACGCCTACCTGGCCATCGATTGCGCTGGCATGGCCCGCGCCGATTTTCTGATGGATCGAGAGACGGACCAGCTGTACGTTAACGAAGTGAATACGCTCCCCGGCTTTACGCCCATCAGTATGTATCCCAAGCTGTGGGAGGCCAGCGGCATCTCTTACACCGAGTTGATCGACCGGCTGATCGAACTAGCCTTGGAGCGGCACGCCGACAAGAGCCGGTCGGCGACATCGTATCAGCCGCCCGAGACGGAGTGAACGCGTGCGCATCTATCTGGGGGAGCGAAAGAAAAAGAAGCGTCGGCGGCGCAAGCGATCCCGGACTTTTGATACGGCCATCGCCCAACCGCAGCTTCGACCCCGACGGCGCAAGAAACGTCGCGAACCGAGTCGCCAGTCGCGCAAAAAGGCCGAGACAGCCCGCATCCAGTGGGACATCTCGTGGCGAACCGTTCTGCACCGTCTGCCGGCGGCATTGGTCTTGGCCAGCCTCGTCGGTGCAATCATCTATGTTTCAGCGGACGCCAAGTTCTTTGTGTACCAGGCCGAGATCGCCGGCGCTCGCCACCTGGACGCCGATACCATCTACCGAGCAGCCAAAGTGCACGAACAGAACATCTTTTGGATCGAGCCTGCAAAGGTCGCGGAGCGCATCATCCACCTGGACGGCATCAAGGCGGTCCGCGTGCGCTGCAGCTTGCCTGCCAGAGTGTTCATTGAAGTGGAGGAGCGCGAACCGGTGGTGATGTGGCGCGTCTTGGCTCAGGAGCGGGATTGGTGGCTCGACAAGAACAGCATGGTGCTGCCCTACCCTGGCGACGACAAGTCGCCCCACATGGTTTTCGTAGTAGATTCCAGCGGACGACAGCTTCAAGAGGGAGACCGCCTGGAACCGGCGGATTTGGTGCGCTCTGTGCTACAGCTGGCAGCGGCGCTGCCCAACACCCGCGTATTCTACTACGACGCCGACCGGGGACTGAGCTTCACCCAGCAGGCCGAGGGCAGGCAGTGGCCTGTGTACGTCGGCACCAGCGAGGACTTGACGCGCAAGATTCAAGCGTTGCAGGTGCTGAGTCAGCACCTTGAGGCAGAGTCCATCCATCCTACCTATGTGGACGTGCGCTGGGCCGACCATCCTGTGTATCATCTGGCGGAGGGAACTGCTGTGGGAAAGAGCGAGTAGGGCGATGTGGTGGCTGCCGATCTTGGGACTGCTCATTGGATTGACGTTGGGCGCGGCCCTGTCGCTGACCATCCCGCCCGAATATTCGCGTTACACCGCTATGGCCATCCTGGCCGCCCTCGACTCTGTGATAGGCGCCGCGCGGGCCGGATTGGATGACGAATTTGACAACCGTATTTTCCTAAGTGGCTTTTTTACCAACATTGTCCTGGCCGGGGGGCTGACCTTCCTGGGCGACCGACTGGGCGTCGATCTGTACATCGCCGCCATCGTGGCTTTTGGCGTGCGATTGTTCAACAACCTGGCGATTATCAGGCGGCGGCTGTTGGAGCGACGCTCCAAGGCTGGAAACACCAAAGGCATAGAAGAGACGATGACGTGACCGAACCAAGAACGATCGTTGGCATTGATGTTGGCACAACCAAAATTTGCACTCTGGTTGGCGAGACCTACGACGATGACCAATTGCGCATCATCGGCGTAGGAGTTGCCCCCACGCGGGGTCTGCGCAAGGGAGTGGTGGTCAATGTCCACGAGGCGACAGAGTCAATCCGGGCCTCGGTGCAGAAGGCGGAACGGGTCTCCGGCTACAAGATTGCCAGCGCCTTTGTATCAGTGGGCGGCGGTCACATCACGGCCATCAATAGCCGAGGGGTGGTTGGCATCTCGCGTGGCAGCCGGGGCATCGGCGAGTATGATATCGAGCGAGCGCTGGACGCAGCACGGGCTATCGCCATCCCGCACAACCGTGAGATCATCCACACCATCCCACGCGGCTACGTGGTGGACGGCCAGGAAGGAGTCAAGGATCCGATCGGCATGCAGGGCATCCGCCTGGAGGTAGAGGCGCACATTGTGACCGGCGCCTCGACCTCTGTGAGCAACCTGGTCAAATGCATACGCGACGCCGGAGTGCAGATTGACGATCTGATCTTGCAACCATTGGCCTCGGGCGAAGCGGTGCTGACCGAGTCAGAGCGAGAGATGGGCGTGATCTTGGCTGACATTGGCGGCGGCACCACCGACATCGGGATTTTTATCGAGGGTAGCATCTGGCACACCATCGTCCTGGGAACCGGCGGCGAGCACTTGACACGGGACGTGGCCGTCGGACTGCGAACTCCTTTCAATACCGCCGAGGAGCTCAAGATCAAGTACGGTCACGCCGTCCCCGCCTCCATGTCCACCGACGAACTGATCGAGGTCACGTCCTTTGGTGACGGCGCGCGGGAGGCTGTGTCGCGGTTGCGACTGGCAGAGGTGCTCGAGGCGCGGGCGGAAGAGATCCTGACCCTGATCCAGCGGGAAGTCAAACGCTCCGGCTACGACGGTCTACTGGCGGCCGGCCTGGTCCTTTGCGGCGGTTCGGCCGAACTGGCAGGCCTCAAGAATCTTGCCTTGCAGCTGCTCCAGCTGCCGGCGCGAGTAGGGGTTCCTCGCGATCTGCAAGGGCTGACCGACGTGCTGGAGAGCCCCGCTTATGCCACGGCGGTCGGGCTGCTGCTGTGGGGGATGCGCTACACGCAAGCCGGCGAGCCCGAGTCCGAGCGCCGCCCGCGCCCGCCAAGCATCTTTTGGCAACGAGTACGGAATTGGTTCCGTGCATTTCTGCCGGGATAGCGATCAGCCAAGTAGCAATCGAAGCGAAGCGCATACTCACAGGATTTGTCAAGAAAATGTAGGTTAAAGGCTGAAAACGGAAGTAATGTCGAAGGGAGGGCAAAAAGACATGCAGCAACAAAGACCATTGATGCCTGAAGTAGAGAACTTTGCCCGGATCAAGGTTCTGGGCATAGGCGGAGGCGGAAGCAACGCTGTCAATCGCATGATCGAGGAAGGCCTGCAGGGTGTCGAATTCGCGGCCATCAACACCGATGCCCAGGCGCTGATGCTGTCTGATGCACCCAACCGGGTCCGCATCGGCGACAAGCTGACCAAGGGGCTGGGCGCCGGGGGAGATCCGGTCATCGGGGGCAAGGCCGCGGAAGAGTCGAACGATGACCTGTACGAAGTGATCCACGGCGCCGACATGGTGTTCATCACCGCCGGAATGGGCGGGGGTACCGGAACGGGCAGCGCGCCTGTGATTGCCCGCATCGCCAAGGAGACCGAGGCACTGACCATCGGTGTGGTCACCAAACCGTTCACCTTTGAGGGCAGCCGGCGCAAACAGGTGGCCGAGGAAGGGATCGAAAAGCTGAAAGAACAGGTAGACACCCTCATCGCCATCCCCAACGACCGCCTGCTGGAGATCGTGGACAAGCGGGCCAGCATGCAAGAGGCCTTCCGCGTAGCCGATGATGTGCTGCGCCAAGGTATCCAGGGGATCTCGGAGCTGATTACTGTTCCAGGTCTCATCAACCTGGACTTTGCGGATGTGCGCTCGATCATGGCTGAGGGCGGCGCCGCGCTGATGGCAATCGGCCGCGGTGAAGGCGAGAACAGGGCCCAAGAGGCGGCTGAGCAGGCCATCGCCAGCTCATTGTTGGACGTGACCATCGATGGTGCGCGCGGCATCCTGTTCAATGTGACCGGCGGCCCGGACCTGACGCTCTTTGAGGTGAACGAAGCTGCCGAGATCATCCGCAAGACGGCGCACCCTGACGTCAACATCATCTTTGGAGCGGTAGTCGACGAGTCGATGGCCGACAAGATCCGCATCACCGTCATCGCCACCGGCTTTGACACGGCCTCGCAGAAGCGGCCAGCAGCGCTGGAAAAGGTTGCCTCCCAGCCCAGTCAACAGCGGATCGCACCCCGCGCTGTCCCCGTGCCCGACTTTCCGACTCGGGTGTTGGATGGCGACAACCTGGACATCCCGGCCTTCCTGCGCAAACGCCACCAAGAATCGTAGAAGCTGAGGGTGCTGCTGACATCTGAATAGCTCCCCTCCCAAGGCGAAATGGCCTCGGGTATGGCTTGCTGCATGTCAATGGTAGCTGCTTCCTGCCCGTCGAGGGCTTATCGTAGCCTGCTCGCCCCCTTTTCTCTCCAGGAAGGGGGCGAGCCCTTTGTTGAACACAAGATTAAAATTTCCTGAGTATTCCCCTCTGGTCCTCCTAGGCCTTGCAATCTGGGTAGCTTTGTGGTATAGTACAACTCGCCTACCACATCTTGTGGCGGAGCTAGAAGCAGCCACAAAATGTAGTGTTAGTACGGTCGCGGGGCAATGACTTGGGAACATTTCGTAGCGGAACTTTCCCACCACTTTGCTCGCCCTCTTTGACGTCGTCCCTGTGGCTGATAGCATCCAATGGAGTGAAATCATGAAGTGTCCCTTTTGTGGTTCGGCTGATTCGCGCGTCATAGATACCCGCAGTGCTGAGGGAGGCATCCGTCGTCGTCGAGAGTGCCAAGATTGCGAAAGGCGATTCACCACGTACGAACGGGTTGCTCCACTGCGGCTGAGAGTAATCAAAAAAGATGGGCGACGGGAAGCATTCGACCGAGACAAAATCCTGCGCGGGATCCAGATCGCCTGCGGAAAACGGCCAATCACCACCGAAACCATCGAAGAGCTGGTTAGTGGCATCGAGAGCGAGCTTTACCATCGGGG
>JASFTJ010000229.1:0-5136 GCA_050053615.1 Anaerolineae bacterium
GAGGAAGAGATCGCCCCGGTGTTGCTGCTGACAGCGTACAGCCAACGGGAACTAGTCGTCCGTGCCAGAGAGGCAGGGGTCGTAGGCTACCTAGTCAAACCATTTCGGGAGGCGGATCTAGCTCCGGCTGTTGAGGTTGCGCTGGCGCGGTTCAGCGAGTTCCAAGCCGTCGAAAAGCAGGTCGGTGACCTGGCAGAGGCGTTGGAAACCCGCAAATTTGTGGATCGCGCCAAGGGCATTGTGATGGACACACAGGGCCTCACAGAGGCAGAGGCCTTTCGCAAGATTCAGAAAATGAGCATGAATACTCGCAAACCGATGAAAGAAGTAGCCGAGGCCATCATCCTGGCCCATCAGACGCAGCAGCAACCCTTGTCCTGACAGACGGCCGGCTAGCTCGTCAACAGAGCCCCTACCATCGGTAGGGGCTTTTGCGTGTGCAGATGAACTTTTCACGGGGTTCGTACGTTATATAAGATGAGAAGCCGGGCCATGGTGCGGGTAGGCCCCAGCCGGCTTCTCGCCGCCCGTTCAGATTAGTCGAACGAAGCTCTGGACGGGCGAATTTTTTCGCTTGTCAGACGCTCGAGCTGGAACCATCTCCTTGATCGAGAGGCACACTGGGCAAGATGATGAACGTTCCCGTTGCGTGACCCACCAGGTGCCCCTCCCCATCGTAGAGGTGCATCTCGGCCACGTCCTGGCGCTTGCCGGTCTTGATAAGGCGCCCCACGGCCTGTAATGACGTGTGCTCTGCCGGTAGCAGGAGGTGCATGGACATCTCGGAGGTCGTCAGCCAGCAGTCCACATCGTGGGCGGCAGCGGCGGTGAACCAGCCGGCCGTGTCGAGCATTGTGGCATACACCCCGCCATGAACGCCGCCCAGGGCGTGATCCAGGCCCGGATTGTAGGGCAAGTCCACGATGGCTCGCCACTCCTCGTCGAAGGATAGTTGCATGCCAAAGGTGTGGGCGATGGGCGCCACCTCGTTGAATAGCTGCAACAGGTCTGTGATTCGCTTTTCGTTCATGATGCTTCCTTGTGTAACCTCCAGGTAGTCAACATAACCGTTGCGCGTCGCTCCCCGGTCAAAGCAAAGCTCGCCAGGCCACCTATGTGTCGACATACTCGCCCGGCCGCTGGTCCTGCTACAGCCGTTGCAAGTAGGCGATGCTTCGCTGCGCCGAAGTGTCGGCATCGGGCAGGGGCATGAACTCACCGGAGACGTGGCCCTGGTAGCCAGTGACATAGAGCGCGTCGAGGATCGACGCAAAATCCAGGTGCCCCGCGCCAGGATACCAGCGGTTGGAATCGGCCACGTGAAAGTGAAAGATGCGGTCGCCGCAGGCGCGGAGGCTTGCCTCGATGTTTGGCTCCTCGATGTTCATGTGAAAGGTATCGGGCAGGAGGCCCAAATTTTCCGCACCAACCCGCTCCAGCAGATCCAAGCCCTGTTCCAGGTTGTTGATGAGTGTAGTCTCGTAGCGGTTGATGGGCTCCAGGGCGAGGCGTACCCCTCCCTCAGTCCCCCCCGCCAGCAGGGGGGAGGCAGTCCCGGCCTCGGCGCAGCACTCGCGCAGAGCGCCCACCAGCCAGTCTGTCGCCTGCGCCTGGGTCACGCCGGGTTTGACGATGCCCCGCAGCAGGCCGATGATGATCGCGGCGCCCGTGCGGGCGGCAAAGGGGATGTGGGAGATGGTCCGTTCGATCGCCGCGTTGCGGACGGCTGGGTCGGGGTCGGTGAATGACAATCCCTCCTCGCCCCAGGCCTGCCCCGTGCCGATGGCCGGCACTTCCAGGCCGTGGGCCGAGACGACGCGCAGCAGCTCATCGGCGTCGATCAGCTTTGGATCGCGGATGGCCAGCTCGACGCCGTCGTAGCCCCAGCCGGCGATCTTGGCCACGTTGGCCTCAAAATCCCCCTTGAAAGCCACCGCCTCGAATTGGGCAGCCTGTGTGGAAAGAACGATGCTGAGTTTCATGGACAACCTCTCTGGGTATCAGGTACCTGGTACTCGATACCCGCTCCCTGATTCCCCGCTCCCTACCAATCTGACCCCTGGCCGATACGCGGCAGGGCATAGACCGGCTTCCAGCCCTCGCTCAGCGGCTCGCGCAGGTAGGGCTCCATCTCGGCCTCGGTGCGCAGCGTGACCTCTTCCACCGGCGGGACGACGCCCGGCGGGAACACCTCCAGGATCTGGTCGTTGAGCAGGGTCAGGTACTTGAGGATGGCCGCCACCGGGCGCTTGGCTTTCTCCGCCGAGCCCTGGGTGGCCTTGCCGACGACGCCCTCCGGCGTGGCTGCGATCTCGATGGCAAAGTGGCCCTCGCCCTCCGACCAGCGGCTGGGCCGGCTGAAGGGGTCCACCGATTTGTCAAAGTGACCGTCGGGCAGGTAGGCTTTGCCCTCGGTGTCGACGGCGTGGCGCATGTCGACCATCTCGGGGTGGAGCAGCAGGCCCAGCGACGTTTCCGACTCGTCGGCGTGGACGAAATTCGTGTCCAGTTTGCCGCCCTTTTCGGTGGTGCGGAAGAACTCGCGCACGGCCCGGTGCCAGTCGATGACGCGGAAAATGCCGGGCAGGTGGTAGCGTTTCTGGAACTGTTGAATAACCGATTCGAGCATCCACAGGTGGCCGTGGTTGTTGATCATGATCTGCTTGCGAAAGCCGTCGTTCCACAGGCCCAGCATCACGTCGATGAGCAGTTCGCGGGCTACGTTCTCGCGGACGGGGATGGTGCCGGGCATGCCCATGTGGTGGTAGGGGTGCGAGCCATAGTTCAGCGGCGTCAGCGCCAGGTTGCAGCCTGCGCCCCGCTTGGCCGTGTAGCGCCGCACGCCTTCGAGAATCTGGCTGACGTACAGCGTGTCCGAGGCGCTGGCTAGGTGCCGGCCGTGCAGCTCGGTGCAGCCGATGGGCATAAAGACAATGTCGTTCTTTTTGCGGTTTTCCTCGACCTGCCAGCGCACGGTCGTCTGGATGTAGGCGCCCGGCTTGCCCCACTCCACCGGCGAGGGGATGCCGTACTCGGCCAGGATGGCGTCGATCTCGGCGTCGCTGGCCTCCCACACTTCCTTTTTCAGTCGCCCGACCGTATTGTCCTCAAAGAACAGGTCGGGCTGATCGCTCGGCAACAAGCCGGGTGGTAAAACATTTTCTGACATTTTCTTTCCTTTCTAGGTATTTAGATCTATTTGAACCTGAATGTAGAGGCAACCCTTGTGGTTGCCCAACCTCAGATTGGTGAGCAGAGCCGGTTACCAACGCTGGTGTACGTGCGGGCGGATCAGCCGGTCGTAGGTGTCGCGCACGGTGGCCAGCGTCTCAGCGCTCAGCGGCGGCAGGTCGCTGGCGCCTGCGTTGTCGGCTGCCTGCGATGGGCGCTTGGCGCCGGGAATGGCGCAACTGACCGCCTCAAAGTGCAGAATCCAGCGCAGGGCCATCTGGGCCAGGGTCGCACCCTCGGGCACCCAAGGCCGCAGCTCCTCGACCGCCTTTAACCCGACCTCGTAGGGCACGCCCGAAAAGGTCTCGCCGACGTCGAATGCCTTGCCTTCGCGGTTAAAGTTGCGGTGATCGCTTTGCTCGAACGTGGTATCCGGTCGCATCTTGCCGGTCAACAGGCCGCTGGCCAGCGGCACCCGTGCCAGGATGCCGACACGCCGGGCCTGCGCTTGCGGGAACAAGAGCTCGGCGGGGCGATGGCGGAACATGTTCACGATGAGCTGCACCGTTTGCACGTTTGGATACTCGATGGCTTTGAGCGCCTCCTCAACCTTTTCCACGCTGACGCCATAGTAGCGAATCTTGCCGGCGGCCACCAGGTCGTCCAGGATGCCAAAGACTTCGGGCCGGTAGTAGACCTCGGTGGGCGGGCAGTGGAGCTGGACCAGGTCCAGGCTGTCCACTGCCAGGTAACGCAGACTGCGCTCCACAAAGGCCGTCAGGTTTTCGCGGTTGTAGCCGTCGGCCACGTGGGGCGACAGCCGGCGGCCGGCCTTGGTCGCTACGTAGATGCGCTCGCCAGGCCGCTCGCGCACCACCCGGCCGACCAGACGCTCGCTGTGGCCGTCGCCGTAGACGTCGGCGGTGTCGATCAGGTTGACGCCCAGGTCGAGCGCCTTGTGCAGGGCCGCGATCGATTCGTCGTCGTCCACCCGGCCCCAGGTGCCGCCGATGGCCCAGGCGCCAAAGCTGACCTCGGATATCTTCCATCCGGTACGTCCCAATTCACGATAGTTCACAGTTCCGCTCCTTACTCTATGCTTATGGGATGTCCCTCGTGCATCGCCTGGGTGGCCGCCAGGCCCACGGCGATGGTGGCCCGGCTGTCGTGGCCGGTGACGGGCGGCGGCGTGTCGTGGACCAGGCAGTCCACAAAGGCCTGCATTTCGGTGACAAAGGCTTCGCCCAGGCGGTCGGGTGTGGTCTGGGGCATGTCGTGGTGCACGCCCCGGCGATCCAGCAAGCGTACCGGCGTCTGCCCGCAGCAGAGCGAGTGCCCGATCTGCACCGCCCCCTCGTCGCCAATGATCTCTACGCGCAGGTCGTGGCCATAGCGGGTTGTGCGGCTGACATAGAGCGTGCCCATGGCCCCGCCGGCAAAGCGCAGCGTCACCACGGCATTGTCCACGTCGCCGATCGCGCCGATGGCCGGGTCCACCAGGGCGCCGCCCTCGGCGTAGGCGCGGACCGGCTCATCGTCCAGCAGCCAGCGGCTTAGGTAGAGGTCGTGGTACATGGCGTCGAGGATCAGCCCCCCGCTGACTGCCGGGTCGGCAAAGCTGGGCGGCGGTGGGTCCACGTCGCCGCTGATGGCCCGGAAAACCAGCGGCTGGCCGATGGCCCCGGCCTCGATGAAGCGCTTGGCCTCGACGTGCCCGGCATCGAACTGACGCACGTGGCCCATCATCAGCTTGACGCCCGCTTGTTCGGCCGCAGCGATGGCCCGGTCGCAATCGTTTAGTGTCAGGGCCAGAGGCTTTTCACAAAAGATGTGCAGCCCCGCCGCTGCGCACTGTTCCACATTGTCGGCGTGGGCCGATGTGCTGCTGGAGATGCACACTGCATCCGGCCCTCCAGCATCCAATAATGCCTCCAATGTCGGATAGACAGCCACGTCGCCACAGCG
>JASFTJ010000230.1:0-5135 GCA_050053615.1 Anaerolineae bacterium
TCTGCAAGAACATGTCGCCCAACAGTTCTTTCTGGCGCGGCGTCAAGTAGCCGGCATTCCCAAAGTCCATGAGGCCGAGCCGAAGACGTTCCTGTGGAATCCGCTCTTCGACTTCCCAGATGACCATGAGATTGGCTGGGTGTGGGTCGGCCTGATAGAAACCATCGACAAAGATCTGCTTGAGATAGGCTTCGACGGTCACCCGGGCGATGGATGGCAGGTCGTGACCTGCTTGACGCATCCGATCCAGCTCGTTGAACTGGATCCCAGCGAGATATTCAAGGGTAATGACCCGTCGTCGGGTCAGATTCCAGTAGACGTGGGGCACGACGAACCTTCGATCGTCTCGAAGGTTGCTTCGCAAGCGCTCGGCATTGCGCCCCTCGATCTTGTAATCCAGCTCCTCACGAAGTGACTGGGCCAACTCCTCGGCGATAGCGACCACGTTGTAATCGCGCATCACCTCAGAACGCCTCTCCAGGAAGCGAGCCTGGCGCAGCAACAAATCCAGATCCGCTTCGACCACAGCCTCGATGCCCGGACGTTGGACCTTGACCACAACCTCCTGACCATTCGGAAGGGTGGCGCGATGGACCTGACCGATCGAGGCCGAAGCAATGGGAGTGTCTTCGAACTGGACAAAAACCTCATCCACGGGGGAATCCAGCTCGTTTCCAATGACCTCTCGTATCTTGGCCGGAGGGACAGGCGGCGCTTGGTCGAGGAGTTTGGAAAGCTCCTCGATATATGACCGAGGTAGGAGATCAGCGCGCCCGCTCAGAGCCTGACCCAGCTTGATGTAGGTGGCGCCCAACTCTTCCAGCGTGTGACGCAGCCGCTGCGGGACGGTCAGGCGTCCTACGGTCCGGTCAGTCTGGACCGCCCGCCGGCGCAAAAAGCGTGGCACAAAACGGTCGAGGGCCAGTTGCTCTACCAAGAAACCCAGGCCATTGCGGACCAACACCTCAATGATACGCCGCACACGGGAGATCTCGGCCAAGCGGCGGCGCAGCGGAAAGAAAGACACGAATCCATACCTCCTGATGGTTCGTTTCGTCTTGATGGCTGCCTTGAAAAAAGGCAGCAGAGTGAAGGGGAGATCCCTTCTTTTCCCTGCTGAAGCGACTTGTTCCAGCAGAATCCTTACTCCATTATACTCTAGATGGATGCGCCCGACAAGCAGACTGACACCAGACTCGAGAGTACTGTTGCCCTGGGTGTGAATTGTTGGTATAATTTAGTCAGAAGGTAAAAGTCTAATGAAGGAGAGATAGACTATGAACCGGTGTCCACTTTGGCGCCGCCACCGGAGCCGTTTACCAGGTGAAGATCGAGGCCAAGTACGCCGGCTACATCGACAAACAGCGGGCCGAGGTCGCCCGCTGCCTGGAGGACCGCCGCCTCCCGCTGGACCTGGATTACAAGACCATGGTAGGTCTGCGCAACGAGGCCCCAAAAAGCTGAGCTGCGTGCAGCTGGCCACCGTTGGCCAGGCGAGCCGCCTGGCGGGCGTCAACCCGGTGGACATCTCGACGCTGCTTGTCCACCTCGAGCGGTTGGAAACGGCGCCGGAGGGGATGGTGTGTCCAGATACGTCCAACGGCACCGCTCGCTTGTATCCCGGTGAGGTACGTCCTTGATAGCTTTCTCGGGAAGTTCTGTGAATCATCGCCGTGCGATTGGACTGCTTTGCCTCATAGGCACGGTTTGCACGCTGGCGGCTTGCTCTGGCGATTGCGCGTGGGACGCAACCGGCGAGGCATGGCTCGATGCCGACGGCGACGGCGTGAGGGATGCAGACGAAAGCCCGCTCGCCAACGTAGTCTTTCACGTGGCTGATACGCACAATGACCTTGACGATGTCGGCCACTATGCTGTGAGCAATTCCCAGGGCCAGGCAAGTCTCTATGTGTGGATGCCGGGCTGCCCCAAGGTCAAGCTGGAGGTCTACGTCCAGGCGCCAACTATCTACCAACCGACGACGGATGAGCACGTGAAGGTAGATCTTGGCGAACAGGATGCCCGGATCCAGTTTGGCTTCGCCTACCGGCCCGGCGTGCCCACCCCGACACCCACCTCCTCACCGCCGATCACCTGCTGGACGTTCGAACTGCGGGAGACTCCCGAGTGGGCCTATGGCGATCCGATAGCCGCCATCGTCGCCGCGCCCGATGATACCATTTGGGCAACGGTCCCCGGAGAAGGTCTTTTCCAGCTCGATCCACGCAATGGCAACATCAGCGCTTACGGCCCCAACGAGGGAATCCCGGGCTGGGTTGTGCGGAGCATGGCGGTAGGCCACGATGGCACGATCTGGATCGGCACCAACCAGGGCGCGGCCCGGCGGGTGGGCGGGGGATGGATAGCCCATCGCCTCGGCGGCGGGGCAACGGGCGACGAGGTCAACGACATCGCCGTGGCCCCGGACAACACGGTTTGGTTTGCGGGCGAAAGCGGCGTGTCGCGGTATGATCCCGGGTCAGACTCGTGGCAGCACGACATCGTGGGCCAAGAACGGTTGAGCTCGGACTGGAGGATCGAGGGCGCAGCGGCCAGCCCCGACGGTTCGCTGTGGTTTGTCAGCCATGACAGCCTGTATCAATTGAGGCCATCTGACGAACTGGGCGGGAGTAGTGAGTGGATTGTACACAAGAACGGCCTGGACAACCTCCTGGGCGGTTTGAGCAGCCTGCGGTCGCGGGACCTGCTCTGGGACCAAGCCCTGTGGCTGCCCGGCTCTGCCGATGAAGGTCCCAGCCTACTACGCTACGATCCAGATACACGGACCGCCGTCGCCTACAACCACACCACCACCGGCGGGGCGATGTATGGCGGCGTCCCCACGGGCCTGGCAAGCGCACCCGACGGTTCGCTGTGGATCGGCCTCGAATCCACCGGCCTGCTGCACTTTGTCCCCGGTGACCCTGATCCACAAAGCGGCACCTGGATCCACTACACGACGGAGAATGGATTGCCTGACGACCACGTCACAGCCGTCGCCGTCGATTCACGCGGCATCGTCTGGCTGGGCAGCGACCGCTTCCGCCTGAACCGATGTCTGGTGGGACACTAGGCCATCATGGACACATCACCCAATACTCAATACCCAATATCCAATATCCACTACGACGTCATCGTCGTCGGCGCGGGGCATGCCGGCTGCGAGGCAGCGCTGGCCGCGGCCCGCGTGGGAGCGCAGACGCTCCTGCTGACCATGAACCTGGATCTCATTGCCCAAATGCCGTGCAATCCCAGCATCGGCGGGCCGGGCAAGGGCCATCTGGTGCGTGAAATCGACGCCCTGGGCGGCGAAATGGCTCGAGCCATCGATCGCACGTTTATCCAGATCCGGCTGCTGAACCAGAGCCGAGGGGCGGCTGTCCAGGCTCTACGCGCCCAGGCCGACAAGCGGCGTTACTCGCTGCACATAAAGCACACAATCGAGCAGACGCCCAACCTGCACCTCAAGCAGGCTCAGGTCGAGGGCCTGCTGGTCCGCGGCGACCGGGTACAGGGCGTCGTCACCCACACTGGCCGCGAGCACCGGGGCCAGACCGTCATCCTGACCACTGGCACCTTCCTGGCCGGACGGGTCCTCTCCGGCGAGAAGAGCTGGTCGGCCGGTCGGGCCGGCGAGTTCCCGGCTGCAAGCCTCTCCGCCTGTCTGCGCGACCTGGGCTTTCCCCTAGTCCGCCTGCAGACCAATACCCCACCGCGCATCGACGCCCGCACCATCGACTTCTCCCAGACCAGGCCCCAGCCCGGCTCCAGCGTGCCGCTGCACTTTACAATGGTCAACACCCAACATCCAATACCCAACTTTCTGCTCACCCCGCCCAACCCCGTCTACCCTGCCGAAAACATGCCCGACTGGCGACCGCAGTTACCTTGTTACTCCGTCTCCACCACGGACGAGACGCTGCGTGTGGTGCGCGAAAACCTGCACCGCTCGCCCATCGCGCCGGGCAAGCTCGACGCCGCCGGACCGCGCTACTGTCCCAGTTTTGAGGAGAAGGTGGTGCGCTTCCCTCACAAGGAGCGCCACCAACTCTTCCTGGAACCAGAGGGCTGGCACACGGGCGAGGTCTATGTCCAGGGCTTTTTCACCGGAATGCCAGAGGATGTGCAGGCTGCCATGCTACACTCCATTCCTGCTCTGCGCAGCAGCGAGATCATGCGCCCCGGCTATGCCATCGAGTACGACAGCGTCCCTTGCCAGGAGGTAAACGCAGGGCTGGAGACGAAACGCATTGAGGGGCTCTTTCACGCTGGACAGATCAATGGCACCAGCGGCTACGAGGAGGCTGCTGCCCAAGGCCTCCTCGCCGGGATCAACGCTGCGCGAAAAGTGCAGAACCGTCCGGCGATCGTGCTGCGTCGCGACCAAGCCTACATCGGCGTCCTGATTGACGACCTGGTGACCAAAGAGATCACCGAGCCGTACCGCATCATGACCGGCCGGGCCGAGTACCGCCTGCTGCTGCGGCAGGACAACGCCGACCTGCGCCTGTCCGAGATCGGTTACCAGGTTGGCCTGCTGCCCTACGAGCGTCGCCAGGCCGTCGAGGCCAAGCGCCGCGCCGTCAACGACGAACTGGAGCGCCTGGGGTCCACCTGGCTGCGACCCAGCGAGGACGGCGTCAATGCCAGATTGACCGAAGCGGGCCTGACACCGTTGACTGATGGCGTCAACGCCCTCCAGTTCCTTCGTCGCCCGGAGGTGGATTATGAGCTGGTGTCAACTTTGGTCCCGCCGCCGGAGCCCTTGTCCGCAGAGGCCGTTGACCAAGTAGAGATCGAGGCCAAGTACGCCGGATACATCGACAAACAGCGGGCCGAGGTCGCCCGCTTCCGCCGCCTGGAGGATCGCCGCCTCCCGCCGGACTTGGACTACAAGGCCATGGTGGGCCTGCGCAACGAGGCGAAAGAAAAGCTGAGCTACGTCCAGCCAGCCACCGTTGGCCAGGCGAGCCGCCTGGCGGGCGTCAACCCGGTGGACATCTCGGTGCTCCTTGTCCACCTCAAGCGGTTGGAATCGGCGCCGGAGGAGGGCCAATAGTCGTGGCGAAAGAACCGCTCGCGCCCGGCATGAGTCAGGCCTCCGCCCGAGAGAACAGCTTGCCGCACAAGGGCGA
>JASFTJ010000231.1:0-5115 GCA_050053615.1 Anaerolineae bacterium
TGGTCTTCTAGATCGACCAGCAAGCTAAAGAACCGGTCGTTCGCAAGGTCCAACAGGGTGAAGGCCTGGAAGGCACGGCCCAATTCGGAATAGTCCCGACGATGCTCGTTGACAATCGCCAACTGCTCCATCCGAACATCGTACCGTTCCGCAATGTAGCCCAGAGCGATCTGGGCTTCAGTCGAAGGAATCGGCGTGGGAGAGGGTGCTGTTGGGCTCGGGAGAGGAGAATTGAAGAGTGTTTCATCTTGCGCCGTGGAGGACGAGACAAGCCAGGGGATGAGCAATGTAGTCGAAAGCAAGATGACTACAACAATCTGCGACAAGCGGTTCATTCCCATTGTTTTCATCACAACACCTCCTTATGTTGAAAACCAACAGTGGCTCTTGTCAACTGTGCTCAATATGAGTTCAGTTTTGGAATAAAATATGTGCATTCTTTTGCTACCTGCCCGTCTACCTCCAGGATAAAGCGAATCTTCTGTTCCTGCATCCTTTGCCTGAGTACTGCTATGATATGGTAGGGAGAGGAGAAAGATGAGAGGCTCCCTTCTTCAGGCCCAGGCGCTCCAAAGTGAGCCCGCACTACTACTTGGTTTCTACTGCGGACTACCCGGAGGATGTCAACGGTGTAACTGGAACTCAGTGCCTCTATTGATCCTCTGAAGACAACAATGACGATGTTGTGCTCGTAGTCCACTGCACGCAACTGGTCGGCCAGATCAGCGCCGAACTGGATATCCATGCCTGGGCTATCCACTTGCTCAAGCGCCGTAATGACGAGCAAATCGGGTTCTTCTCCCGAATAGCCCCGGCCGTCCGGGGCTCCTACCGAATCCCCCTCAGCGATGGTTTGGAAGGGAAGTTCGGCTTCCCCCGGTCGGCAGGCCACTAGGCCTAGCAGCCCAAAGGCCACCAGGGCCACCAGCCCCTTCCACCAACCAGACATCTTCCTCCTCATCCAGGCCTCCTTTCGCCGCCGGTGCCCCGGCGCGTATTCGATTGCTTCCCCCGGGTGTTCCTTTCGACGAGACTGCGAGTGGGGCGCATCACGTTGGGGCCAGTATAGCACATCCTGGCCGCCGCGTCAAATCAGCCAGAATAGGCCAGTAAGGGAGGGAAATGGATAGAAATCAACTAAAAAAAGAATGGATCACTGACGCGTTTCAGCGATTTCAGCGGTTCAGCGAATTCAGTGCGCCTCAGCGCGTGGGCGGTCCAGGAGACCGGGGACAAGCCCGATTCTCATCCGGAGCCGGGCGAAGGGCGGCCCCCCGTCAGTTGAGGCCGCTGTAGCTGACCGCGCTGTCGGACCTGCTGGACGTGATTCCGTTGACGATGGCCACGACGTCGCACGCCGGACTGGTGGTCAGCCGGATCGAGCGGGTTGTGGCCGGGATTTCCGAGTAGAATTCGCGGGAGGCGCGGCCACGCGGCTCGCCGTGCAGAAGAAGGCCGAGATACCCCCGGCCCTTATTCGTACCGCAGAGCATCCAGGGGGGCAAGGCGGGCGGCGCGGGCGGCCGGGTAGAGCCCGGCCAGGAGACCCACAAGGGTGGCAAAGGCCAGTGCTCCGGCCACCAGCCACCAGGAAATCACAAAGAAGGTGCCTTGCACCGGCACCTCCTGCCAGTGAAAAATCTCCAGGATCAGCCAGTTGAGCCCCTTGCCCAGTAGCCAGCCCAGGATTGTGCCGGCGATGCCGCCCAGCAGGCCGATGAGCGACGCTTCGATGACGAACAGAGCTCGGATCTGGCCCGGCGCGGCGCCCACTGCCTTGAGGATGCCGATCTCTTTGGTCCGCTCGTAGACAGCCATGATCATCGTGTTGGCAATGCCGATGCTGGCGACCAGCAATGCCACGCCGCCCACCGAGCCGAGCATCGTTTGGATGATGATCATGCCCCGGTTGGCCATGTCGAGGAGCATCTTGAGCGATTCGACCTCATACTCCTGGCCTTCGAGCCAGGTCACGAGCTGGGCCGCGTCGTTCAGCGATGCGGTGCGGATGACCAACTCGTCGTAGCCCCGGTGGGCCAGATAGTCCGGGTCGTCGTACCACCATTCCAGCATGGCCAGCCGATCGGCCAGGGCAACGTCCACATTGCTCCACTCCCGCTCGATGATGCCTTCGATCTGGAAGCGGAAGGCGTGCGATTCGCCGCGGGGTGCATAGAGCACGATCTCGACCTCGCGCCCGAGCAGGGCTGCCATCTCGTCTTTCTCAATCTCCAGCTGCTCCAGGAGGCCGGAATCAATCACCACGCCCCCGCCTTCTTCGGATGGGCGCTCGACGCCGGCCAACGTTCGGGGCGCTATCTCAAAAGGGTCGGGGATATAGGCCGCGCTTGCGCTCCACACAGAGGTTCGGATCTCTTGTCCGTCGAGCTTGAGGCTTGTGCGCACCCCCCGGGGCAGGCGCAGGTAGGGTACAACGGAGAGAACGCCGTTTCGGTTCGCCAACTGGGTGATCAACTCGGCAGTGAGCAGATGGGTCCGTTGCGGCTCGCCAAAGAGGGCATAGCTTCCCACGTCCTCCGTCGAGGGACGCAAACGCACCGTTTCCAGGCCCACGGTGTCGAACGCCTCTCGCATCTCCTTCTGTACGCCGATTCCCAGCGAGACCATGGTCACAATGGTCAGAATACCGACGATCACGCCGATGGTGGTCAGCAAGGTACGGACCTTGTGGCGGGTCAGGTTGCCGAGGGCAGCCCTGAAAACGTCTCGGAATCTCATGAACGGCCCTCCGCTTCGACAATACACCCATCCCGCAACTGGACTATGCGTTCGGCAAAGGACGCAGCCTCGGCATCGTGGGTCACCAACAGCAGGGTCACACCTTGATCCCGGTTCAGGCCTCGCAGCAGGGCCATGATCTCGCTGCCGGTGACGCTGTCCACGTTGCCGGTCGGCTCATCGGCCAAGATGATGGCCGGGCGGCCGATCAGGGCGCGGGCGATGGCCACCCGCTGCTGCTCGCCGCCGGAGAGCTGGGTGGGCCGATGCGCCAGGCGCTCTGCCAGCCCGACCTGGCCCAGCAGCTCCCGGGCACGCGCCAGGCGCTCCCGCTCGGACACGCCGGTGAACATCAATGGCAGGGCCACGTTTTCCAGGGCTGTCAAGCGGGGCAACAGGTTGAAGCTCTGGAACACAAAGCCGACGCGCGTTCTCCGATGTTCCGTTAGCGCCTTCTCTTTGCTGGCGCTCAGCTCCACGCTGTCCACCCACAGTTCGCCGCTGGTCGGCCGGTCCAGCCCGCCGACCAGGTTGAGAAACGTGGACTTGCCCGAGCCAGACGGTCCCACCAGGGCCACAAACTGCCCGTGTGGTACCTCCAGGCTCGCGCCCCGCAGCGCCTCGACGGTGGTTTCGCCCACCTCAAAGGTGCGGGTCAGGTTGACGGCGCGGATGGCGAACTTGGCGTGTAGGGTCAATGTCTCCCTCAAGTAACTGTCCATTAACAGCTTTGCTCTCGTGATACAAGCAAAAGTCAGCCTGAGCTCCGTCGAAGGGTGACTTTGGTGGTTTCCGCCGCGGAAACCGCCTGAAATCATCCTTCGACAAGCTCAGGATGACTTCGGGCTAGTCGCAAAAGTACAAAGCTATTCTTGGATGACTCCAAGGTTGCGTTATGGCAGGATTGGATCTTGAGTATTGGGCGTTCGCTGAAGCAATTATCGAATGCCCGACATCCTTTACCTGAGCGAATCGGCCACTTTCAGCACCTCATCCAGGCTGATCCTGCCGGCGATGACGACTACCACGTCGTTCTCGGTCCAGTGGAGGAAGGTGTTGCCGTGGGCCTGGTCGGTGATCACTGTGCCGCTCTGGCCCCGGACAGTGATGTCCTGGGATTGGCCCGCGGGCAGCGGGTCGGTCCACGCGGGTCCTTGGATGATGGTGAACGACACCTGCATCGAGTGATCATAGTGCAGAATGATCGAATCCTCCATCTTGAGCACATCCACGAGGGTTGCGCCTTCGGGGACGTATTCAGGAACCAGGACCGGGAACCCGGCCTCAGTCTTTGCCTCATCCAGGGTCAGGGGCACTGGCTGCTGTGCCTTGATATCGATGAACTCGACGCCCTCCGGTGCTTCAAAAGTGAATAGATCGTCGGGTAGACCGGGGTTCAGTTCGAAGGTCTGAACTTCCATGGTTCCTTGACCAAGGGAGTCTGCTTCGTAGCTCGCCTTGAGCACGATCCACTGCTCCTTGTCGACCCAAAGCGTGGCCGTGCCATTGCCTGGGAAGAACTCTTGCTCGGTGCCCTCTTTGGGGCTCATGGTCAGCTTGTAGGAATCACGGCCCGCCACCTTTTCCTCGCCCGCCAACTCTACTTCGCTGACATCCAGCATTTGCTGGATCACATCCTGGAGCTCGGTCAACACCTCTTGGGGCAGCGGCGTCTCGAGCTCACCGGCCGGGCCAACCATGACCACATTGCGCTGTGGATTGTAGGCCCATCCCTGTTGGCCGTCGCTCACCAGGAGCATGCCCACCAGGTCGGCCTCCGAAGCATCCAGCACCTCGGCGCGAAGCTTGTTGGGCGACTTTTCCCACACTTCGACCGTGGCTGACATCTCGATGCCCTGGGCGTTGACCTGGGCCGTGACCACAGCGTACGCGTCTGTGGTGTTCTCGAGCGTTTCCCGCATTCTGGTCACAATTTCCTCGGCCGTGATCCTGTTGCCACAGCCAGCCAAGGCCAGACTCAAGACCAGAACCAGACTGAACGCAAGCCAAACTTTGCCTTTCATGTTCGCCTCCTTTTCCTATTGCCTGTTGCGTTCAGTGTACCACGTGGTGTTTACCACGGAATGACAGGATTGTTACCGCAATTTTAACGGATGGCCTATCCTGTCGGAAGTACGAATCTCGCTTCGGCGCCGCCTCCAGGCCTGGATTTGAGCCAGATGCGCCCAGCGTGGGCCTCAACGATCTCGCGGGCGATGGTCAACCCTAGCCCGGGACCGCTGGCTGGTCCGTGAAAGTATGGCTCAAAGGCGCGGGCAGCGACCTCGTCGGTCAAGCCCGGCCCCTCGTCGCGTACAACCAGTTCGACGGCATTCTCGCTGCTCGACACGCGCACCTCGACCCGGCCGCCGGGCT
>JASFTJ010000232.1:0-5111 GCA_050053615.1 Anaerolineae bacterium
CGGCGCTCCCGCAAATCCCACCAACACGTAACAGGGGCACTATCCGATACCGGCTCCGCTGAAAAAAGGTCTTTTCAGCGAGGGAAAGGGGTGTATGTTGTGAACATACGGTACCCATTTCCTCTCGACTGCCCCTTTTTGCAGGGCAGTCAATACCCAATACTCATGACTGGAGGTGAACTGTGCGCAATTTGATCCCGATTCTGCTGGCAGCCGTCCTGTGGCTCAGCGCCAGCCCCGCCCTGGCCGACGGCATGATCCTACCCAAAGCCCTCAGTCCCGACCGCCAAGGCGTGGCCGTGCGCTATCACCACGTCACCGTCACCATCGAGGACTATCATGCCGTGACCCGCGTCGAGCAAGAGTTCTACAATCCCCACGACGTGCCAGTGATGGGCCGCTACCTCTTTCCCGTGCCGCCGGATGCGATCCTCTCCGGGTTCAAGGCCAAAGTGGACGGCGTGGCCCAGACCGTCACCCGCCAGGACGCGGCAGCGACTAACGCCGAGCTATACGCCAGCCTGGCCCAGAGCCACGATCCCTCGCTGCTGCAATACGCCGACTGGCAGAGTTTGGCCTTCGACCTGCGCCTGCCGCCGGGCGGCTCGCGGGTGATGACGCTGGAGTACGAGGAGGTCCTGGTCGCCAGTGGTGGCCTGGTCCGCTACCGTTACGTCCTGAGCACTGAGCGCTACTCGTCGCTGCCGTTGGACGAGGCGTCGGTGACGGTGGACGTCTCGTTGGCCGACGGACTGACCAGCCTCTACTCGCCCAGCCACGCCGTCCGCATCGAGCGGCTGGGGGCAGGCTACGCCCGCGCGAGCTGGCAGGCGCAATACGTCAACCCCGCCGAGGATTTCGAGCTGTTCTTCGCCCCGGCCGAGAGCGGCTTTGGCGGCGGCCTGCTCACCGGCGAGCGCAACGGCGACGATCACTTTCTCTTTCTCTTTTCACCCGAAGCCGATCCCGGCCCCATCGACGCACTGCCCAAGGACATCGTGTTCGTCATTGACCGATCGGGCAGCATGAGCGGCGAGAAAATCTTGCAGGCGCGGGATGCGCTGGCCTTCATCCTGGACCAACTCGGCGAGGCAGACCGCTTTTCCATCGTCGCCTTTGACGACCGCCTCTCGATGCTGGCCGACGAGCTGCAACCGGTGGAATGGCGCAGCCTGGACGACGCCCGGCGTTTTGTCTACCAGCTCTCCGCCGACGGCTCAACCGACCTGGGAGCCGCCCTGCAATCTGGCCTGGAAGTCCTGGAGCGCAGCGAGCCGCGAGGCGCGCCCCGGATGCTGGTCTTTTTGACCGATGGCCTGCCCACGGCGGGCGTCACCGATGAGGCCCTGATCGCCAAGTTGGTGGCCGAGACCAATGCCCGCCTGGAGGCGCGGCTGCACGTCTTTGGCGTGGGCTACGATGTCAACACTCACTTGCTCGACCAACTGGCAGCCGGTACGCTCGGAGAGCGCGGAAGCGTGACCTATGTCCAGCCCGACGAGAATCTGGAAGCGGCCCTGACCGGCTTCTACAGCAAAATCGGTCACCCGCTGCTGACCGACGTCGAGGTCGAGTTCGAGGGCCTGGATGTGGACCAGGTCTATCCCGAGCGCCTGCCTGACCTATTCCAGGGCTCTAGCTTGCTGCTGACCGGGCGCTACGAGGCAACGAGCGACCGCGTCGCGGTGCGTGTGCGCGGCTGGGCCGGCAGCGAGCGGCGTGACTATGTCTACCGTTTTGACCTGGCCGAGACCAGGAGCCGCGACTTTGTGCCGCGCCTGTGGGCCACGCGCCGCGTCGGCGCGTTGTTGGACCAGGTCCGCGTCGAGGGGGAGCGTGACGATCTGGTCGAAGAGATCCGGGGGCTGGGCCTGAGCTACGGCATCGTCACGCCCTACACCACCTTTGTCGTCGCGGCCCAGGCCGAGGGGGCGGCGTCGGGGGCCAACATGGAGCTATACCGCCGCAGCGACCTGAACGCGGTCTCGGGCCAGACGACCGTCCGGGCCCGGGTGCAGAACCAGATGTACCAGCAGGCGGCCCAGGCGAATCTGGCCGTCGGCGCCAACGTGTCCAACGTCGGCCGGCAGAGTTTGGTCCAGGTCGGCGCGCGGCAGGTGGACCTTTCGCTGTTGCACCGGCTATCGCGCAGCGACGAGCCGCCCGCCGGCCCGCTGGACGAGACGTGGATCGAGGGCAACGTCGAGATAGACCGCACCGTCGCGTTCGGCTCGGAGGCCTACTTTGACTTGGCCGCCGACCCGGAGGCCCGCGAGTTCCTGCAGAGTGGCCCGAACGTGGTGTTTGAATACGGGGGCGAGGTCATCGCCGTGCGGACCCGGGGCTCCCAGGCCACCGAGAAGGACGATCCAAGGTCTCCGGGGAGTGTGTCGAGGGCAGTCACGAACCAGCAGGGGAATCTGGGCGTTTCGCCAGGGGACCCGTCCCGCTCCGTGTCGCCGGTGCTGTTGGGCCTGCTGCTGCACCTATTCGCTCTGACTGGCGTCGCCATGCTGTTTGGTCTGGCGGTCGTGACTGTGGTGGTTGCTGTTGCGAAAGCCAGATCGTGACGGGCGAGGTAACAAAGAACCCCGCTTTGTCCAAGAAAGCGGGGTTCTCTCTTTTGCAGCAGCTTACGGCCAAACACTCCCAATTTCCCGATTCTCTGATCCCCAGCTAGCCCATCACCTCAATGATGGCGTTGGCCATGGCCTGGGTGCCCACGGCCGTCGGATCGTCGCGGGTGGGCTTTAGGTCGTAGGTGACGTTTTCGCCCGCGGCGATGACGGCGCGCACGGCGGCTTCCACCCGCTCAGCAGCCTCGGTCTCGCCCAGGTGGCGCAGCATCAAGGCGCCGCTCAGGATGGTGGCCGTGGGATTGACCTTGTCCTGGCCCGCATACTTGGGCGCCGAGCCGTGGACCGGCTCAAAGACGGCCAGCTCGTCGCCAAAGTTGGCCCCCGGCGCCACACCCAGCCCGCCGACCAACCCCGAGCACAGGTCGCTGAGGATATCGCCAAAGAGGTTAGGGCAGACCAGCACATCGTACTCGTGGGGGCGCTGGACCAACTGCATAGCCATGTTGTCCACGATGCGGTCGTTGAACTCGACGTCGGGATAGTCCTCCGCCACCTCGCGGGCGACCTTGAGGTACAGCCCGTCGGTGGCCTTGAGGATGTTGGCCTTGTGCACGGCTGTTACCAGGCGGCGACCGTGGGACCGGGCGTACTCGAAGGCAAAGCGCACGATCCGCTCGCTGCCCCGCCGGGTGATGATGCGGATCGACTCCGCGGCCTGGTCAGGGATGACGTCGTGCTCGATGCCGGCGTAGAGCCCCTCGGTATTCTCTCGGACGATGACCAGGTCTACGTCTCTGTACGGCGTGCCCACGCCATCCATCCAGTGGGCCGGGCGCAGGTTGGCATACAGGTCCAGCGCCTTGCGGATGGCGACGTTGACGCTGCGAAAGCCGCTGCCCACCGGCGTGGTGATGGGGCCTTTCAGCGCCACCTTGTTGGACCGGATCGAGTCCAGCACCTGCTCGGGCAGGGGCGTGCCATATTTTTCCATGACGTCGGCGCCAGCCTCCTGCACGTCCCAGTCAAATGCGACGCCGGTGGCTTCCAGCACGCGGCGGGTTGCTTCGACCAACTCGGGGCCGGTGCCGTCGCCGGGGATGAGGGTGATGCGATAGACCATGAGAGTTCTCCCTTCTCGTGTCAAGTATCAGCTCCATAATTCGGCGGCAGGCCGAGCACGGGGGAGCCGCCCCAGCTTTTTCAGATGATACCTTCTCGCGTTCAAGACCCTTGGGGTTTTGGAAACCCCAAGGGTCTGCAGAGTGCTAGAATCGCGGCGGCACCTCCAGCGCCGCCGGGCAGTTGGCCGGCCGGCCGGCCACACAGGCGATCTCGGGCTGGGCTTCCACCAGCGGCTCGCGCCCGGCCATCTCGTTCCACGCCACGTTGCGCGGCCCGGCGTAATAGGCCCGCGGGCGGATCAACCGGTTGTGGCGCTGCTGCTCCAGGATGTGGGCCGTCCAGCCGGCGATGCGGGCCACGGCAAACATGGGCACAAACTGGTCGATCGGGATGTCCAGGGCGTAGAGCAGCGGTGCTGTGAAAAAGTCCACGTTGGTAAAGATGCGCCGCTCCTGAAAGTAGGGATGAGCCAGTACCCGCTCCTCCAGCCGGGCGGCGATGTCGTACCACTGGGTGTTGCCCGTCCCCTCGGCGGCCTGGCGGGCCAGTTTGCGCAGGATGATGGCCCTCGGGTCCTCGGCCTTGTAGACGCGGTGCCCGAAGCCGAACAAGCGCTGCTTGGCGGCCATCTTGCCCTCGAACCAGGCGTCCACCTTCTCCACGCTGCCAATCTCTAACAACTGTTCCATGGCTGCCTGGCTGGCCCCGCCGTGCAGCGGGCCCTTGAGCGTGCCCAGCCCCGTCACCACTGCCGAGTAGACGTCGCCCAGCGTGCTGGCCGTCACCCGCGCCGAAAAAGTCGAGGCGTTCATGCCGTGGTCGGCCAGCAGCACGAAATAGGTCTCCAGGGCGCGGGCGGCTTTGGGGTCGGGCTCCTCGCCGCTGAGCATGTAGAGAAAGTTGGCGGCGTGGCTCAGGTCGTCGCGGGGCTCGATGGGCGGCCGGTCGCGGCGCAGCCGGTCAAAGCTGGCGACGATGGTCGGCAGCTTGGCCGTCAGGCTCACCGAGCGGCACAGCGACGAGCCGCCCTCCTCCTGGTGGACGCAGGCCCGGTCGAACATCGACAGGGTCGAGGCCACGGTGCGCAGCGCCTCCATGGGCGTGGCTTGCTCAGGCAGCGAGTGCATGATGCCCCACACCGTTTTCGGCAGGGGGCGGTTGGACCGCAGCCAGTTGGACAGCATCTCCAATTCGGCCTCGGCGGGCAGGCGCTGGTACCAGAGCAGGAAGGCCGTCTCTTCGTACGACGCTTCGGCGGCCAATTCGCTGATGTCGTAGCCGCAGTAGGACAGCCGGCCTGCCTCGCCGTCGATGGCGCTCAGGTGGGTTTCCGTAAAAATGACGCCTTCGAGGCCGCGTTTGATGTCTATGTTCGGTGGGATTTCCATTTGCGTTCTCCTTGTTTTGGGA
>JASFTJ010000233.1:0-5088 GCA_050053615.1 Anaerolineae bacterium
GATTCGAACCGGAGATCACGGCTTTCCTGTGCATCTACTGCGCCTACATGGCCGCCGACACGGCCGGGGCGTTGCGCATCCCCTATCCGCCCAACGTCAAGCTGGTCAAGCTGCCCTGCACGGGCAAGATGGACCCGCTCTACATCCTCAAGGCTTTCGAGGATGGAGCCGACGGGGTGTACGTGGTCGGCTGCCCGGTGGGCAACTGCCACCACGTGCGCGGCAACGAGCGGGCCTACGCTCGCATCCAGCGCACCAAAAAGATGCTGGACGACGTGGGCCTGGGCGGCGAGCGGCTGGACATGTTTTTCGTGTCGGGCGGCATGGGCGTCACCTTTGCGGATTCGGCGAAGGAGATGACGGCGCGGGTCCGGGCGCTGGGGCCGAATCCGCTGAAGGAGATGGCAGATGACTGAGGCAATTACGACCACCGATACCAGTCTGGCCCGGCTCATCGAGGAGGAGACGGGCGAGAACGTCTATCTCTGCTACCAGTGCGTCAAGTGCACCAGCGGCTGCCCGCTGGCCGAGCACTTTGACTATACGCCCAACGAGATCCTGCGTGCCCTGCAACTGGGCCTGGATGAGATCCTCTTCTCGCGCACCATCTGGCTGTGCGCTTCCTGCCAGGTGTGCACCACCCGCTGCCCGCAGGGCATCGACATCGCCAAGATCATGGACCACCTGATGATGCTCACTCGTGAGCGGGGCATCCAGCCCGCCATCCCAGCGGTGGAGAGTTTTCTCAAGGTCTTTCACCGCAACGCCAAGCTGCTGGGCCGGGCCTACGAAGCGGGCCTCGTCGTCGAGACGAATTTACGCGCCCTGGACCCGCTCAAGGATGTCTTTGACCTGGGCCTGCCCATGATCTTGAAAGGCAAGATCAAGTTTCTGCCGTCTGTGGCCCGCGTGCCCAAGCGGGTCCAGCGACGAGAGTTGACAGCCAACCAGATCGGCTACTATCCTGGCTGCTCGCTGCACTCCATGGCCATCGAGTTCCAGATGTCCACGGAAGCGGCAGCCGAGGTGCTGGGCCTGGAGCTGGTGGAGCCCAAGGGCTGGACCTGCTGCGGCTCCAGCCCGGCCCACAAGCTCGACCCCGACGACGCCCTGACCATGCCCCTGGCCAACCTGTCCCTTTTTGAACGCAGCGGCTTCGACCAGGTGGCCGTGCCTTGCGCGGCCTGTTTCTCCCGCTTCCGGGCTGCCCAGCACGAGATCCGCGAGAATTCGTCCCTCCGGCGGCGTTTGGAGAAGGCCATCGGCCAGGAGGTTCACGATACCGTCGAGGTCCGCTCCCTGGTGGACGTCATGGCCGAGCGGGTAGGGCTGGAGGCCATCGCCGCCAAGGTGCAAAAGCCGCTGGAGGGGCTCAAGGTCGTGGCCTACTACGGCTGCCTGCTGACCCGCCCGCCCAAGATCGCCGGCGTGCCCCATCCAGAATACCCGCTGAACATGGACCGGGTATTGGACGCCCTGGGCGCCGAGGCGCTGGACTGGGACGGCAAGACCCGCTGTTGCGGGGCGGGGTTGGCCGCCACCGTGCCCGAGCGGGCCCTCGAACTCTGCCGCTGGCTCATCGACCAGGCGCGGGCTGTAGGGGCCGATTGCATCGCCGTGGCCTGCCCGTTGTGCCACGCCAACCTCGACGGTCGGCAACTACAGATGGACGATCTAGAAGAAACGATGCCCATTCTGTACTTTACCCAGTTGATGGCCCTCGCCTTTGGCGTGGAAGCGAAGGCAGCAGGCCTGAACAAGAACCTGGTGGACCCCGTTCCCTTGCTGAGGGAGAAAGGCATCGATGTGTTGAGATGACGATCCATGCTACGAACCTGACTGATTTCGTCGCTGCCAGCATCCACCGCCTGGCGGCCAAAGCCGAGACCGTCACCGACTACCGCCAACCGCTGGTCAGATTCGCGGCGGCCGACGATCCGCGTTTCGCTGAACTCCGCCGCGTCGCCGAGCCGAGCCACCTGCTGCCCGAGGACCTGTTACCCGGCGCCCGATCGGTGGTCTCGTTTTTCCTGCCTTTTGCCCGGTGGGTGCTTGAGGCCAATGCTCGCCACAAAGAGCAGGTCGCCCGCGAGTGGGCCGTGGCCTACGTCGAGACCAATGCCCTCATCGGGCACATCACGGCCCACCTGATCGAGGCCCTGACCGAACGGGGCATCCGCGCCGCCGCCGAGCCGGCGACCCACAACTTTGACCCGGTGACGCTGGTCAGTCGCTGGTCGCACAAGAGCGTGGCCGTCATCGCCGGATTGGGTAGCTTTGGCCTGCACCAAATGGTCATTACCGACGCGGGATGCGTGGGCCGCTTTGGCAGCCTGGTGCTCGACGCGGAGTTGCCCGTCGAACCGGTCGTGCCCCGGGAACGCTGCCTGTACTTCCACGACGGCAGCTGCCTGGAGTGTGTGCAACGCTGTCCGATCGATGCCCTGGACGCGAACCAGCCGCTAGACAAACAGCGTTGTTACCAACGGCTGCTCGGCGTGGCCCGGACCTACGAGGGCTTGGGCACGGCGGACGTCTGCGGCAAGTGTGCCATCGGCCCCTGTTCTTTTGAATCGGCGGTTCCCTCGGGTTCCAGAACCGCTGATTCGCTGAAGTGAAGGGCGCTGAAAACGCTGAAAACCCTCGGCGCGATTAATGCTCCCGGTGGTTCAGCGATTCTGTATCGGAGCATGATAATGCCCTGAGCGGCGTTGTCCCCGTCCCCCAAGGGAGGGGTGTGGACTCTCTCTCCCCCAGGGGGGGACACGCCGTTAGCGCCTCCGGCGGGGTTGGGGCGAGGGAGGGGAGATGTTGTATTATCGAGGAAGAATACCGTGCATGTCACAGTGAGTTATGGCACCGACACACGCTCGGTGGATGTTGAGGGAGATTCGTTACTCGGCGAGGCGGTCATCGCCACCGGGTTGCCCCTGGAGCAGCCCTGCGCCGGCCGGGGGACCTGTCACAAGTGTAAGGTCATCGCTCAGGGTTCCCTGAGCTCCCTGGATGAGAAGGAACTGGATGGGCTCAGCGAGGCGGAGCAGGCGGCCGACTATCGCCTGGCCTGTCGCGCCCAGGTGCGGGGCGACGTCTCCGTCACGCTGGCGCCCATCGTCGTCTATTCCAACAAGATCTTTCGCGCCTGTGACGATCACAAGCGTCCCGGTGTGCCTCTCGGATTGGCCGTTGACCTGGGCAGCACGACCGTAGCCGCCTTTGTCACCACGCTGGACCAGGGGCGCGTCTGCGCCGGCGCGGCGGCGCTGAACCAGCAGACGGCCTTTGGCGCCGACGTCATCTCGCGCATGGCCGCCGCGCTGCGCGGCCCCGACACCGCCCGCCGATTGTCGATGCTGGCCCTGTCGTCCATCGTGCAGGCGGTGGATGCGCTGAAACTCTCGCGCCGGGTCAAGGAGCGCATCCAAAAAGTGACCATCGTCGGCAACTGCGCCATGCACCATCTGCTGCTGCGCCTCCCGGTGGAGACCCTGGCCGAACTGCCCTTCCAGCCCTACAACACTGCGTCGGTCAGAAACGGGAAGGAGCTGTTCGGCGATACCTTCCCGTCCGGCGCGGAGGTGCTCTTGCTGCCACTCATCGGTGGCTTTGTCGGCTCCGACGCGCTGGCTTGTCTGGCCTACTATGATTTTGACCGCGCCGCACAACCGATGGCTGCCATCGACTTGGGTACCAACGGTGAGGTGATGGTCACGGATGGAGAACGCATTTTGGTCGCCTCCACCGCGGCCGGACCAGCCTTTGAGGGAGTAAATATCTCTTGCGGCGCCCGTGCCGTGGATGGGGCTATTGTGGGTGTGAAGGCCAACCTCGACGACGGCAGCTTTGATCTGACCACCATCGGCGACCATCCGCCGGTGGGCTTGACCGGCTCGGGGCTGCTCGACCTGATCCGCGAGCTCCGCAGGGCTGGTGTCATCGAGCGTAGTGGCCGCTTTTCGAGAGAGCCTTCTGCCTTCAGCCACCGGTTTGGCCAGGACGAAATGGGCGTTCGACGTATCCTGATCACCAGAAAAGGCGTTGATCTCCGTGGGTCCGAGTCGCTGGCGGATGCCAAGGAGGCGCCCCTGTACCTGACCCAGCACGACGTGCGGGAGCTGCAGAAGGCCAAAGGGGCTATCCGTGCCGCGACCGAGATCCTGATGGGCCGGTTGGGCCTCAGGCCTGGCGATTTGCAGCGCATGTACCTCACCGGTTCGTTCGGCAGCCAGTTGAACGTCGAGGCTGTGGTCGACCTGGGCTTGATCCCACCGGTGGACCTGTCGGTCGTCGAACCGTCGGCTAACGGAGCGGGGTTCGGTGCAGCCCTCTTTTTGGACGATGATGAGTTTGCTCGTGGCGAGCGGATCGCCGCCGTCGCCGAGCAGATCGACCTGGATCTGGACGCCGATTTCAACCGGCGGTACATCGAGGCCATGGAACTGCCAGGCAGGCAATTGGCGTGACCGAGTCGGACGCATTGAAGGGGAACGCCACGGCGCCTGCTCGCTCACACCTAATCGGTTCGTCGGCTGTACTGCTCGCCGCGGCGTGCTGGGGGATGTCGGGCATCTTTGTCAAGCTCGTGGCTGCCGACATCCATGTCTCGGCGCTGGCCCTGGCCTTTTGGCGCGACGTTGCCACCTTTGTCGCGCTGCTGACCGTCATTAGGGTGTTACGTCCCTCCTGGCTGCGCGTGGACCGGATGGACCTGCGTTGGCTGGTAGCCTTGGGCAGCAGCCTGGGTATCTTTCACGTCTTTTGGAACCTGGGGGTCTTTCTCAACGGCGCTGCCGTCGCGACTGTACAACAGGCGGCCATGCCAGCCATCGTTGCCGTGGTCGCCTGGCTGGTCTGGCGTGAGTCGTTGACCTGGAGCAAAATCGTGGCCATCCTCTTGACCTTTGTCGGTACAGCACTGGTCTCTGGGCTGGATGTGTTGGAGCGGACCGAACTCTCCCTGGGAGGGATGCTGATAGGCTTGGGTATCCCGCTCATGTACGCCGCCTGGAATCTCTTTGGCAAGAAGGTCCGAGAGACATACAGTCCGGTGACAACGTTGACCTATGCTTTTGCCTTTGGGGCTCTGGT
>JASFTJ010000234.1:0-5081 GCA_050053615.1 Anaerolineae bacterium
CGATGTGCGTCGGGCATTCTGGGAGGCCAAGGCGGCTGGGCTGCAGACCATGGGCTTTTTCATCTTTGGTCTGCCGGCCGACACCGAAAAGACGATGGATGATACCATTCGCTTTGCCCTAGAACTGGACCCCGACCTGGCAAACTTTATGATGGCCGCCCCCTATCCGGGTACGGAGCTGTGGGAGATCGCCCGGCGAGATGGTCGGCTGTTCAGCATGGATTGGCGCGATTATGCCATCCATGACGAAAAGGCTCGCTACGAGTTGCCCACGTTGCCGCCCGAGTTGGTTGAGCGGAAGTGGCACGAGGCCTATCGGCGCTTTTACCTGCGTCCCAGCCGCATCTGGCGCAAAGCGGTCAATCCCGACACCTGGCATCGCCTCCCGGAGTATGCGCGCAACTTTGGGCGGTTCTTCCTGGGGCGCAAAGCCAAGGCCTCAGGTTGACATTTCGAGCAGGATAGGTATAATCAGAGAGGTTGGATGGGTAGGTACCCAAGTGGCCAAAGGGGGCGGTCTGTAAAATCGCTGGCTCAGCCTTCGGAGGTTCGAATCCTCCCCTGCCCACCATAGCAGAGACGAGCCGGGTTGTCCACGGATGACCCGGCTCGGTTTGTCTTTCCCTATCCTGAGCGCCACTTTTGCCAGATACGCAGCGGCATAAAGATCACCATCCCAAGAGAAGTCAATAGGAAAGCATAGGTGACCGCTGTGGAAAAGTCGAGCAGGCGCGGCACCAGTGTCTGCTGCAGAGTAAGAAACTGCGCCTCGGCGTCGCCTGCGAGGTAAAGCCAGGCGGACATGGCGAACCCTACGAGAAAGAGAAGGGGCAGGCTCCCTGCTAGGATCTTTAGATCCTGAGGACTCGGGGCGAGGCCAAGCCCCACGCTAAGGGCGATGTACAGACCCACGTAGGTTCGCCAGTTCCCCCACTGGAGGGCCGGCAGGCTGTGGAAAGTCGTCTGGATGAACTGCCCTACATACTGCGCGGACACCTGCAGCACTGTTTCCAACGATGCTGCGCCTTTCAGATCCAGTTGAGGTGGAGGAACCACTGGCGCCCCAAAGCCGGGGATGACATAACTAGCCGTCAGCCACAGGACGAGGGTTCCACCGAACAATGGCGCCACGCTGGCAACGATACTCGCCAAGAAACTCGGCCGCTTGGGCAGGACATAGCCGGGATCTCGCTTGTCGCTCAGCGGTTTGATGGCATCCACACCGCACAGCGTGATCAGGCAGCCGAGGGCGTGGGAGAATTCGTGCACGGGTGTGCCGATTAGGCTCAGCAGGGTCCAAACGGTGGACGAGACCCAACCGACAAGTTCATTAAAGGCCCAACTGACGGCAAAGAGTAGCAAAAGCTGGAGGAGTAGAGGTAGGAACAGCGCCACGACGAAGGTAATCGAAAAACCGAGAATCTTTAATGCGGTATCGAGCAGGTCTGGGGACATTGCGCGCGCTCCGATTCACCTGGGACGGCTAAGGCCAGGGGATCGTATCGTGGAGATAATAGATGGCGGCTCCCTGCCCTGCCAGAATCAACAGGTAGGGGAGAAGAAAGCTGGCTTTGCTGATCTTGTGCGGCAGAAATATCATGGCCAGGGCCGCAGCGGGACTACCGCCAGCAAGGGCCAGAAACAGTAGCGTGAACTCGGGGATACGCACCTTTTCCGGGGCAGATGACTTGCTGTTGAGTTTGTCGATACTGTAAAAAACAAGAGTAAAGGCATTGATGCCGATCAACCAGGCAAAGATCAGGGGAAGTGCAAATGCGCCTTCAATGATCAGGGCAGCCGTCAAGGACAGTAGCGCACCCGAAAGCGAGTATTGGATTCTCATCCTTTCTCCTACCCTCGTTGGCGACGGGCCTCGTACAGGGCGATGCCTCCTGCCACGCCTGCGTTCAGCGACTCTACCTGGCCGTACAGCGGCAGGCGGATGAGGAAATCGCAAGTGTCCTGGACCAATCGGGCGAGTCCATGTCCCTCGCTGCCCACGACCACCCCTAGCGGGCCACGCAGGTCGGCTTCGGTGTAGAGTTGGGCCTCGGGCAGCGCCTCCAGCCCGGCAAGCCACACCCCTTCGGTCTTCAATTGCTTCATGTTCCGTACAAGGTTAGTGATCTGGGCGACGCGCACATGTTCCGCTGCACCGGCCGAGGCCCGTACGGCAGCCGGGGTCACGCCGGCCGCCCGCCGGCCCGGGATCACCACGCCGTGGACCCCGGCGGCTTCGGCAGAGCGCAGGAGGGATCCGAGGTTTTGCGGATCCTTCACGTGGTCTAGGAGCAGGATGAAGGGCGCTTCGTCGGCTTGCCTGGCGGCGTCCAGCAGGGCAGTGAGGTCCACGTGGGGATATCCAGAAACCTCGGCGGCGAGGCCCTGGTGATTGACCTCGCCGCACAGTTTGTCCAGTTCTCGTCGATCCACGGCCTGGACGGATATGTTGGCCTGTCGCGCCAGGGTGAGGATTTCCTTCACGACTCTCTCGCGCCTGACCTCTTTTGCCAACAATAGACCAAAGATCTGTCGCCGTCCGGCCCGCAGCGTTTCCCGTACCGGCTGACGGCCGTAGAGAATCTCTTGCATCGACCCTAACCCAGACCGATCCGGTTTTGGAGATTGGAGCGGTCTCTTTTTTACCGGCTCAACCGCCAGCGAGTGCCTTCCGGCCCGTCCTCCAGGGCGATGTTCATCTCGGCTAGGCGGTCACGGATGACGTCGGCCTTTTCCCAGTCGCGAGCGTCGCGCGCCTCCTGGCGCAGCTGGATGATCAGTCGTAGCAGATCGTTCACCAGTCCGCCGCCGACCTCCTGGGCCAGGTCGTCGGGGACGATGCCCAACACCTCGCCGCCAAGCTCGCGGTAGAGGCTGTCTATAGCCTCCAGCGTTGCCCGGCTCACCGGCTGGTCTGTGTTGAGCAGTGCGTTCACCTCTCGGCCCAGGTCGAACAGTGCGGCGATCCCCTGGGATGTGTTAAAGTCATCGTCCATGACCTCGATGAAGCGAGCTTTGTACTCCTCCAGCTTGGCCAGCCACGCAGAGTCCATATTGTCGCCCTCGGCGTCCTGCAGCCGTTCGCGGACCAGACCGACGGCCCCGTAGAGCCGTTCCAGGCCCCGCGCCGCCGCATCCAGTGCCTCCTCGCTGAAATCGGTCGGCGAGCGGTAGTGGCTGCTCAGGATGAAGAAGCGGATGGTCATGGGGTCATACTGTTTCAGCATGTCTTTGATGTAAATGGCATTCCCCAGGCTCTTGCCCATTTTGACGCTATCCACCGTGACCATGTTGTTCAGCAGCCAGTAGTTGCAGAACGGCTTACCGGTGGCTGCCTCGATCTGGGCAATCTCACACTCGTTGTGGGGAAAGATATTCTCCAGTCCGCCGCCATGGATGTCAAAGGGTTGGCCCAGATATTTGGTGGCCATGACCGAGCACTCCAGGTGCCAGCCGGGATAACCCCAACCCCAGGGGCTGGGCCAGCGCAGGATGTGGCCTTTTTCTGCCTTTTTCCAGAGGGCAAAATCAGCCGGATGACGTTTGTCCGGGTTAACGGCCAGCCGGGAGCCCTCTTCCAGTTCTTCGACGCGGCGCCCCGAAAGCTTGCCGTACTCGGGCCAACTGGACACGTCAAAATAGGCGGAACCGTTGACCTCGTAGGCGTGGCCTCGCTCTAGCAGCTCTTCGGTCAGTTGAATCTGCTCTGTGATGTGGCAGCTTGGCCGAGGCGAGATGTTGGGTCGGAGGATATTGAGCGCGTCCATGTCCTCAAAGTAGCTGCGCATATAGGTCTCGACAAGCTCCATCGGCTCGACCCGATCCCGCCGGGCCTGGCGCAGGATCTTGTCCTCACCCTCGTCAGCGTCGTCGGTCAGGTGCCCCACGTCGGTGATATTTTGCACATAGTTCACCTCATATCCCCGATACCGGAGATAGCGCACGATGGTGTCGAAGGATACGTAGGCCTTGGCGTGACCGATGTGGGCGTGGTCATAGATCGTCGGCCCGCAGACGTACATGCTCACAAGGCCCTCTTGGACAGGTTTGAATTCTTCTTTTCGACGGGTCAGGAAATTATAGACGGTTAGTGACATCGTTTTCTCTTCACCTCCTGGTTGAATGTGGATCTGTTGGCGCCATGTGGGACGGGATGCTGCTCTACGTCACGTGCAGCATCCCTCCAAGCAGGTGCAGATCCTTTTCCAACCCCGAGGTGGATTGATTCTATTTGTCATCGTTTCATAGCCTGCTGTGCAGTGATGATCAAATCTACGGCAGTAGTTAGTGACACAGCGCTCCTATTGATCACGAGGTGGTAGAGGGTCGGGTCCAGCCAATTGGCATCGTGATAGCGGCGGACATAGTCAAAGCGTGCGCGGTCACTGGCCCGCACCCGACTTTGAGCAGCCCGTTTGTCCAGTCCCTTACGGGTCATGATCTCCTCAACGCGATCGTCGAAAGGGGCGACAATCTGGATGTGCAGGGCGTTTGGGTGCTTCTTGAGCAATACCTGGCCCCCGCGCCCGACAATCAGCACGTTGCCCTCGCGGGCCAACCCCTGGATCACCAGACCGACCATGCGGACATATTCCTCCAGCGAGGAGCTGATGGGCCGCACTGCAGGCGAAAAGAGCCCGGCAAACGGAATGGTCAGGCCGGGCAGGCTGAGGTGAGCTGCGCCCGCTTCCTCAGCTGGTACTGTCACGGACGCAGCGGCTTTTTGGGCTTCTTCCAACTGGGGGCGCTCAGCGGGTTCTTGCGGCGGTGGGTGGTAGGGACTCGGCAGACTGGGCATGGCACGCAACGCCCTGAGCACCCGGTTGGCCAGGCTTTGCTCTCCTTCGTGAGCCAGTTCAGCGAGCGCCATTTCCGGGACCCCCACTCTGTGTGCTGCCCGGTTGATTGTTTGGGCGTCAACGAGCCGAAGCCCAATCTCTTGGGCCACAGCCGTGGCGACCTCCTCGCCGTGGCTGCCTAGTTGCCGAGAAAGGGTGATCACTGTCATCGGTCGCTTACTCGTCTACGGTAGGCCGGGCAAAGACCAGCCTGCCCTCTGGTTTCTGCAGAACCTTCTTTAC
>JASFTJ010000235.1:0-5077 GCA_050053615.1 Anaerolineae bacterium
TGGCCCTGTCGCAGCTCGTCCGAAGCGTCGGCCAGGTTGCTAACGTGGACAAAGATGTCGTCGCCGCCGTCGTCGGGTTGGATGAAGCCAAAGCCCCGCTCCGGAAAGAACGTCTTGAGCCGGCCGGTGTGTTCGCCGCTCGGTTCCTTCGGCGGCTTGGGCTTGCCCTTGTCCTCTCTATCCGCTGCCTCCGTCACCGTCAGCTCTTCCAGGCCGTGGATGCGCACCTCCACCCAGCCCATGGGCAACGCCGGGCGTCCGCCCGCCAGCGCCAAGTGGCGGCTGCGGGGGAAGGGATCGCCGGAGCGGCGGCCCCGTTCCTTGGTCATCCGGTACTGCGACAGCAGGTCCTCGAACTGCCGGTCGCTCTGGCGCAGCAGGCCGCTGCCCAGCGTCTTGCTCTCCCAGCCGCACCCCCAACCGACTTGCATCAGCAGCGTGTCCTGGGGCAGCGCCAGGAAGCGGTTGATCAGGTCGTCGTAGAAGCGCAATGCGCGCACCGGCCCTCCGCGCCCTTTGAAATACTCGGCCTCGGTCAGCAGCCGCTGCTGGCCGAGTCTCTTGGCCAGGAGGGGCAGCTGTTGGATCCAGCGCCGCTTGCCCCCCCAGCCCAGCTTGGCCGCCTCGGGGCTTTCAAAGCCATAGCCTTCGACCCCAATCTGGGTCTGGAACACGGCGCCCGGCTCGATGGCTTCCACGTCCACGTCCAGTCCCGAGCTGCCGCCCTCGGCGGTGGGATAGACGCGCACCGTGCGCAAAGCCAGGTGCTCGTCGGCGGGCAGGGGCTGGCTGTCGCCCACCTGTACGGCGCGCAGCCAGTCGTAGTTGGGATTGCGGCCAAAGAGTTCTTTCTCCAGCGGCTGCGAGGCCCAGCTCCGGCTGCGGCCCAGGCGATTCAGATTGGGCTTGCGCCCCTCCTCATCATAGATGCCCCAGGCCAGGATGGTGCGCAGCGCGCCCTTGAGCGAAGAGCCAGGCAGGTAGAGCTGCCCGTAGACGTCCTTGATCTGCTCCACGATCTCGCCCTCCCGCTTGCTGGGCGCGCCGTCGAGGACGTAGAGAAAGAGCGCGCTCCCCGGATCGTCAAAGCTAGCCTCGTCCAGCAGCTCCCCCGCCGGGCGGCCCATCAGCAGGCGGTTGAGCGCCTCGGCGCCGGCCGCTTCGGCCGCCAGCAGGCTGTGTCTCAACACGGCATCCTCGTCCACGCGGTAGGTCCGCCCCTCGTGGACGACCAGGTCATAGTCCAGCAGCAGCACCGCGCCCGTGCCGATGTGCAGCGGCGAGAGCACCTCCACTTCCAACGTCAGTTTGGTGTGCAATTCGCTCATTCTGCCTCCCCTTTCTCCACGGGCCGGGCAGCCGGCACCGGAAAGGCGATGCCGTAGCGCCACACTTTGTGGCTCAACATCTCCTCGTCACCCTCGCGGGGCGTCACGTCGGCCAGGTCGCCGTAGCTGGCCCCGCCCACGTCGTGCAGCACCGAGCCCTCGCCCAGCAGGCGCACCAGCCGCCGCCGCAGGTGCAGGCCCTCCGGCGAGCCGACCCAGCCCCGCCGGGTCAGCAGGTCGTAGGCGGCGTCCTTGCCCAACACCCCGGCCTCGACCTCGGTCCGGGTGGGGTGGTAGGGCGCCAGCGTCAAAAAGAGATCGCCGTCGGCTGCGCCGAATCCGTCGAACTCCTGAGGGGCCTCGGGTTCGAACTGGCCGTAGCCGCTGCTCCGCTCGCCGCCCAGGCCGCTGTGGCCCAGCACCTCCAGCAGCGAGGCCAGGCGTCCCCGCTCCTTCTCGACTTCGCCATCCAGGAACTCGACCAGGGTGAAAAGCCCGGCCCCCGGCCGAAAGCTTACCACACCGGCCTGGTAGATCGACGACCGGGCCGTCGCCCGGTCCACGGTCACCCGGGGCCGCGTCTGGGTGGCCCACATTCGGTGCTTTTTCGTATCCAGGTCGCGAAAGTCTTCTAGCTCCCCCAACTCGTCCCGTGTGACCCACACCCGCCCGTCGTGGAGCAACAGTTCGTCGTCCACCTGGGCGTTGAGGTCCTCTTGGGCCAGCCACGCCTTCAAGATCCCGTGGGATACATAGTCGATCCTTTTCAGCGTCTTGGCCTCGGTTTGTCGCGTCTCGACCGGCAGGTTGGCCGGGACCCGCGGCTTGGGAAAGAAGAGCACCTCCCCGGCGTAGGGAAAGGCCGACGATATCCGTAGCGGCGGCGATCCGCCGCCGCTCAAGGGCGGAAACTCGTCCAGCCAGGTTTCCAGCTTCCGGTTGCCGTCCGACTCCCATTCCCGCAGCGTCAGGCACAGGGCGGAAAAGAGGGTGTCGGCCGGGCAAAACGTCGCTGTCTCTTCGACCCCGACCCCTCGCAGGCCAAAGTGAAAGGCGGTCCGTGGCGCGAGCCGGTAGATGTATGTCGCACCCACTGTCGGCCTCCTTCCTACGGCGTGGGGATCGTCTGTCGCGCCCACGCGAGTAGCTCCTTTTTTTGCTCCAGGATCCTGGCCACGCTGCTGGCGTCGCCGTCCCAAAGGTCCTTGGTGCCATAGTCATCCCGATCCCGGGCATAGATTTTAACACCCTCGAAGGCGATCTTGCCCCCGCCCCGCGAGCCCAGGCCGCCCAGGTAGTCGTCCTCCAGCAACTGCATCGCCTCGACGACCGTCGCCAGTCGATCCAGGTCGGCCGGGTCGTAGATGCTATAGACGAACTCAAAGTCCTCGAACACGGCTCCGGCCGGCACCCGTTCGATCTGGCGGGGCACCGCCGCCGAGGTGACGCGGTCGATGGTGGCTTCCCACTTGACCTCGCTGTAGGGCAGGTCGGTCTGGGCATCTTGCAGGCGCTTGGCGCTGTCGTCGCCCAGGAACACATCGCGGACGATGAGGCGCGTCGGCGCCGAGGCCGGGCTGTCGCCCGTCACGCCAAAGATGGGACACACCCGGCACCTTTTGTACTCGTCGGCATCCTTGCAGACGTGGATACGGACGCCTTTGCCAATGCCAAAGTTCTGCACGGCTCCGGCCACCTTTTCGGTCAGCGAGCGCATCTTGCCCCGCAGCGACGAGCCGGGAACGTAGGGCCGGTTGGTCAGCGGATCACGGATCACGGGCGAGTCCACGCCGCCGATCTCTAGCGCGCCCGCCGCCCCACCGATGTGCAGGCCGGTCACGGCTTTGATATTGCCTTGGATAAACACGCGCCCGTACAGATTCACACGTATGTCATCAGTCATTTCCATCTCCCTCCCTACTTGCCACCATACTTGGTATGATAAGCCAAGATGGCTTCAAAGAGTTCAACGAATCGTTGGAAGCGGTCTCGTTTGCCATCTACCTGGTCGATGGCCGCCTCCAGCACGTCAGCCAGCGGCTTGACTTGTTCCTGCCGGGCAGCCTGGTAAGCCAGCTTGGGTTTCAGAAGCAGCAGCTCCCGCACCTGGGCCTTTTCCTCTTCGGGATTGATCGACGGCGGCCAGCTCATTTGGATCTGGCGCACCGTGCCAAAGATGTTGCGAATCTGATTCTTGGTGAGCTTCTTCCGGGCCAGTTGCTCCCCGGCTCGCTCCGCTTCCTCCACTAGCAGCTGGGGCTCGTCCCCGCTGATGATTGCGATCACCTTGTCTCTGGGGATGACCCCCCTGTATCGTCGGTTGCTCATCTCGCTATCCTCCTCGTGTCAGATACTCTGCCCAACGGGTCGCCAGGCCCACGTAGGGCATGTTCTCTTGGGTCAGTACGTCGGTCTCCAGATTCTCGATCTGCTTGGCGATCTCTTCCGTAGCTGCCCGATCCCCGATGCGTGAAAGTTGGTAGACCTTGCGCCACATCCAGGGGCCATAGTAGACCTTTTCGCCCTCCAGGCCCCGCTCCTGCGCCTGCCGCACGTCTTCGTGGTAGCGGGCGTGGATGGCCCGCATCGTGCTCAGCAGGCTGCGGGGCACGCCTTGCTCCGTGAGATGGACGAGTTGTTCGGTCAACCCCCAAACCACGGGATAGGCGTCTTTCTCCCAGCCCACGGACTTGCCCAAGAAGCTGATGGCGTCCTTTGTGACCTCGTGATCGTTTCGTTGGCGCGTAAACTCCTTCGCCCCGTGGTCCAGGGCGTCGCCCGCCCGCTGGGCCGCCTGGTAGAGCGGGAACTTGCGATCCTCCAGCGTGATGCCGGCCGAGATGTGCAGGTGGGGGTTCTCGCCCACGTAGGCTGCGAAACGGTGATAGATCCGCTCCGCCAGCAGGGGCATCAGGTCCCAGGCGCCGACGACGAACAGGTCGTCGCCCCCGGCATAGATGACGTATAGCAGGTCGCTCCGGCCGTCGGGCACCCCGGCCATCCTCGGCTCGTCCATCACCTCCTGGCACATGGCGTCCAGCCAGCCGGTGAAAAAGCGGTCCAGGGCGTGGCTCAGGGCCGAGGTGCTGGCCATCGTCCGCTGGGGCAGCCATTGGGTCAGCACCCGCCCCAGGTCGTCCACGTCCATGCGCAGCACGCCCAACTTTTTCAGACCGGTTGCTCCGTCCGCCATCTCTTCAAAAGTTCTGACCATGCCGTAGTCACCCTTGGGTGTGGTGTTGGCGATGAGGCGGAAACCCTGGGTCAGGTCGTCCAGGAAGTCTGGTTCGTTGAGGCTGTACACACCAGCGCCTGGCGGTACGCCTTGCTCCAGGTCGGGGAGAAACTCATACCACTGCCCTGTCAACTCCCACAGAAGACTCTGCCAGTTTTTCGTGGGCTCCTCAGGTCGCTGGCTTCCTACCAGCATGAGGGGACGGTCCTGGGCGATGGCCTGGGCCAGCTCCTCAAAGCCGTGGCATTGGTTGCACTGCCAGCTTTCACCTTCGAGAGTCCGGCCCGTTTCGTCCTTTCGCCGCTCGTGTTGGCACACGGCGCAGAAGCGGACCCCGCCCTCTCCTTCCGGGGCAAAGACGGCCCTCCAGTCGTCCCGGGCGACGTCGGCAAAGCGCCGGCGTTTCTGCTGTCCGAGCTTGCGCTTGAGATTGCGCGATACCTGGTTAGCAAACGCCTCACTCGCCACCTGGTCGGCCTCGAGCTCCTCACAAGCCAGGCAGAGGGCCAGGTCG
>JASFTJ010000236.1:0-5045 GCA_050053615.1 Anaerolineae bacterium
GATGGCGCCACCCTGGGTGTGCTGCTGCACAACGTGCCCTCCCTGCGCCTGGTGTTCCTCAACGCCTGCGAGACGGCCCGCGTGAGCAAGCAGGCAGGCCTCGACCCCTTTGCCGGCGTTGCGGCGGCCATGGTCATGGCCGGCATCCCGGCAGTGGTGGCCATGCAGTTTCCCATCACCGATGAGGCTGCCATCCGCTTTGCCGGCCGTTTCTACCCCCTGCTGGCCGCCGGCGAGCCGGTGGACTATGCCGTGGGCCAGGGCCGCCTGGCCATCCGCGTGGCCGAAAGTGAAACGCTGGAGTGGGCCACGCCGGTGCTCTTTATGCGCGCCCCCGACGGAGCCATTTTCCAGGTGAGCGAGGAGTGGAAGGCCAAGCAACGCTTGCGCGATCTGCCCTCTGATCAAGATGAAGAGCTGGCCCAACGGCTGGAGCAACTCTACATCGACGGCCTAGCCGCCTATTATACCGGCGAGTGGGAGAAGGCGTGCACCAAGCTCCAGGCCGTAGTGGACGTGCAGCCCGACTATGAACAGGGCGACGCCCACGCCAAGCTCCAGGACGCCCGTCGCCAGCAAGAATTGCACGGACTCTACACCCAGGCCCAGGCCGCCAGAGCAGAGGAGGATTGGGAGACAGCCCTCGCCGCCCTGAAAGATCTGACGGCCCAGAAAGCCGACTTTATGGACGCGGCCGCGCTCCTGGAGTCGGTCCGCAGGCAGAAGCAGCTGGGCGATTATTACGCCCAGGCGCAGCGCCTGGCCAGGGCAGAACAGTGGCGCGCCGTGGTCAGCGTCTTTGCCAAGATCGCGGCCCTCGATCCCGAGCATCCCGACCCCGACGGGCTGCTGCCCATCGCCGAGCGCCAGGTTGCGGAGCAAAAACGCCAGGCCCGGCTCACCTCCCTCTACGGACGGGCCGTCCGTGAGATGGACGCCGGGCGATGGGCCGAGGCGCGGGCGATCCTGGCCGAACTGGAGGAAGCAGAGCCGGGCTTTCGAAACGCCGCCCAACTGCTGGCCCGCGCCGAGACCGAGATCGAGCGCCGGCAGGCCAGACGCCAGCAGGAAGAACAGGTCGCCACCTTGTATCAGGAGGCCCAGACCCAGGCCCGGGCCGGGCAGTGGCCGCAAGCCCTGGAGCGCGTGAAGCAAATTGAGGCCCTCGACCCCCATTTCGACGACCCGGAGGGCATTGCGGCCCAGGCACAAGGGGAGATCGATCGCCGGCAGCGGCTGGAGGCGCTCTACAGCCAGGCCCAGTCGGCCCGAGCCAGGGGCGAATGGTCGCAGGCCGTGGCCGCCCTCCAGGCGTTGGTCGGCGAGGACGCCGGCTACCGCGACGCGGCGACCCTGCTGGCCGAGGCGGAGAAGCAGGAAGCATTGGACGGCCACTATGCCCAGGCCCAGAAACAGCACCGAGCCGGCAAGTGGCAGGCCGTGGTCGAAACCTTTGCCCGCATGGCCGAGATCGAGCCAGACTACGCCGACCCCGAGGGCCTGTTGCCCGCCGCCCAGCGCTCGCTCGCCGAGCAGCAGCGCCGCGCCAAGCTGGATGAGCTCTACCAGCGGGCCGCCCAGGCAATGGAAGCCGGGCAATGGGCGCGGGCCCGCCCGCTCCTGGCCCAGATCCGGGAGATGGAGCCCGGCTACCGCGAGTCGGAACAACTGCTGGACCGCGCCGAAGCCGAGATCGAACAGGCCAAGGCCGAGCGCGAGCGACAGGAGCAGATCGCCAGCCTGTACGAGCAGGCTCAAAGCCTGGCCCGCGCCCGCCAATGGCGGCCAGCCCTGACCAAGATGGACGAGATCCACGCCCTGGACGCCCAGTTCGCTGACCCGGAGGGCATTGCCGCCCGGGCGCGGGAAAAGGTGGCGCAGGAGGAAGCCGAGGCCCAGCGGCAGAACGAGCTGGCCGCTCTCTACGCCGAAGCGGTGCGCCTGCTCAAGGCTGAACAGTATCAGGAAGCCCTGGAAGCGTGGGGCAAGGTGCAGGCCCTCGATCCGCGTTACCCGGACCGCAAGAAGGTGCAGGCTACGGCCCGGAAAAAGCTTGCCAGGCTGGCAAAACCCGCCACAAAGCGCCGGGTGCCACGTTGGATCGGAATCGCAGCCGGGATGTTGCTTGTGGCGGTCGTCGTAGCAGCTGTCATTGTGATGATTCACAATCTTTCTACCGCCCCTCCGACCCCGGGCCGTATCCCCGCCGAGCTCGGCGTTGGCGCCGTCTGGCAATGGTCCGATGGCAGCGCGATGGTCTTAGTGCCGGCAGGCGACTTTTGGATGGGCAGCAGCGACCCAGACACCGACCCCAGTGAATGGCCCCAGCACCAGGTCTATCTGGACGCTTTCTGGATCGACCGCACCGAGTTGACCAACGCCCAATACCAGCGCTGCGTAAGAGACGAGGGGTGCACCTCGCCGTCAGAGACCACATCGTACACTCGCGAAAGCTACTACGGCGATCCTGAGTTTGACGACTACCCGGTCATTGTGAATTGGGAGCAGGCCAACGCTTACTGCGCCTGGGCCGGCAAGCGCCTGCCGACGGAGGCGGAGTGGGAAAAGGCGGCACGCGGCACCGACCGGCGCATCTATCCCTGGGGCAACACATTTGATGGCACTTTGACCAACTTTTGTGACGCCAACTGCCCGTTTCCTCAGAGGAACAGTGACTGGGACGACGGCTATGCGGACACAGCGCCGGTGGGGAGTTACGAGGGAGGCGCCAGCCCCTACGACGCGTGGGACATGGCGGGCAATATGCACGAATGGACGACCAGCCTGGACAAGGCCTATCCCTACGACGCTACGGATGGCCGCGAGGACCCGGAAGCTGCCGGTCAGCGTGTGGCGCGTGGCGGCTCGTTGGGTTCTCACATCGTTCACTCTGCCTCTCGTTGGTCCCGGAGCCCGACCAAGAGCGAAATCGATCTAGGTTTTCGCTGCGTGCGCTCCGCTTCTGAACCCACCCAGGCCTCGCCTGCGCCGACAGACACCAAGCCGCCTGCCACACAGGCAGCCAGGGCCACCGAGATCAAGGCACCGGCGCCCACGCAGACAAGCGTGCCCGCCGATCCCTGGAGCGAGGTCATCGTAGCTCCAAACGGCAAGATCCGGATTGCCTTCGTCGGCCCTCTGTCGGGTGACAGCGCCGAGTGGGGAACCGCGATGAGAATGGCTTTCGAGATGGCGCTTGCGAAAGCATCCAGCATCCACGGCTTTGACCTGGAAGCTGTCATCATGGACGGAGGCTGTGATGAGAGCATCGGCAAACAGACAGCAAGCGAGCTGGTCTCGGACCCGAGCATCGTCGGCGTGATTGGCCATGGCTGTTCAATGTCCTGTAGGTCAGGGAACCTGCTATACGACGAGGCTCATCTGGTCACGATTTCCCCATCTTGCAGCGAGCCAGACCTGACCGGATATGGTTGGGAAACCTTCAATCGGGTGGCCCCTCGGAATGACTCGATTGGTTGGGAGACTGATCTAGCCAACGTTGCCAGTACTGGCACCTATCAGCAGTTTGCAGATGATTTCCAAGAACACTATGGCCAGCCCATCCCCGAGGTATTGTGGGAAGGTGGCAGCAATCTGGCTGTATTCGCTGCCCACACCTACGATGCCGCCGGTATCCTGATCCAGAGCATCGAGCAGGTGGCCGTGGTGGATGCCTCGGGCAATCTGGTCACCGGCCGTCAGGTCCTGGCCCGAGCCGTGCGGCTTACATCCGGCTACGAAGGCGCGACCGGCGTCGTCAGTTTTGACGAGAATGGGGATCGAGTGCTCACTGCTACCACTTTGCCGGGCACGGAAACCATCCCTTTGTCAGAGTTGGCATCCAGCATTCCCTGGCTGCCCTATGATAGGAATGCCGTACCTTCGACTCTATTTGTCGTTTTCAACCTATCCAAGCCGCCCTTTAACGACGTGCTGGTGCGGCAGGCCTTTGCCCTGGTCGTCGACCGGTCGGCTGTGGCCGACGTGGCGGAAACCCTGGGCGTTGCGCAACCGGCGCCGGCCACGACCTTCACTCCCCCGGCCGTGCTGGGGCGCGACCTGTACGAACAGGTGGGAATGGCCTTCGATCCGAGCCAGGCCCGCCAGCTCTTGGCCCAGGCGGGCTACCCCAATGGCGTGGGTTTTCCGAGAACCACGATGGCGTTCAACTGCTCTGAGCGGTATCTTCTCGACAAATCAGGGAACCAGGCCATTGCCCAGGCCGTCGCCGCAATGTGGGAAGAGCATCTACAAATCGGCATAGACTTGGAGTGCGTCGAGGTTTGGGATGACTATGTGGCGCAGCTATGGAGCGACGCTCCTGCCATCTTTCGCCTGGGCTGGATTGCCGACGTCATGGATCCCGACAACTTTCTGGCCTGGTTCTCCACTGGCAACGGCGCCTCCTGGTCGCATTTCTCTAACGCTGAATTCAACCGCCTGGTCGAGGAAGCGGCGGCGGCAGCCGACGACCCGGCCACACGACAAGCCCTGTACATCAAGGCCGAGCGCATTCTATGCGAGCAAGAAGCGGTCATCATCCCGCTCTACCACTACTACCTTAGCCTGCAATAGACCAAATCTGCGCGGCGTGGATCAGCCACGCCAGAAAGGAGCAAGCAATGTCACAAGACGATTTGATGGACCTGCAACGGGCCATTGCCGACCAGGGGCACGCCTGGGACGCCGGCCCCACCACGCTGTCGACCCTGCCGCCGGAGGAGCAGGACCGCCGCCTCGGCCTGCGGCTGGTGCCGGAAGAGATGGATCGCCTGCGCGTCGCCTTGGCCACAATGGAAGTCATCGCCGCCGAATTCCCGCCGGCCTGGGATTGGCGTGACGTAAACGGCGCCGACTGGACCACGCCCATCCGCGATCAAATGGCCTGTGGTTCGTGCGTGGCCTTTGGCACGGTGGGCGTGTTGGAGTCAATGCTAAAGCTGCACTACCAGGATGCTGCCCTCCAGCCCGACCTTTCGGAAGCACACCTCTTTTTCTGCGGCTGCGGCGCCTGCTGCGACAAAGGCTGGTGGCCCAGCTACGCG
>JASFTJ010000237.1:0-5043 GCA_050053615.1 Anaerolineae bacterium
GATCCATTTCCACGACCATGACACCCCGATCGCAGAGACGATAGGCGCCCTGGAGGATCTCAAATCGACGGGCAAGATCCGCCACTATGGCGTGGGACACCTGCCGTCAGACCAGATGGCCGAATACATGGCGGCCGGGCAGGTCTTTTCGACGCTCACCGAGTTAAGTGCCGTCGCCCAGGGCGCGCTGGAGCGCCGCTTGCCGCTGTGCCGCGACCATGGCGTGGCTGTGATCGCCTTCAGCGTCACCGGGCGAGGACTGCTGACGGGCGAGATCGGTCCAGGACACACCTTTGAGGAGGGCGACATCCGACGGATAGATCCGCTGTTCCAGCGCGAACGGCTTGCCTCGGGACTGAGGGTGTTGGAGAAGCTGGAAGCCTTGGGTACAAGGTACGGCAGAACCCCCGTCCAGGTGGCCATCGCCTGGGTGCTGGCCCAGCCCCAAGTCGTATGCGCCCTGACCGGGCCTTCTACCGTCCCCCATCTGGAGGAGAACCTGGGTGGCTCTGGCTGGTCCATCGAGGCGGAGGACCTGGCGGCGCTGGAACGGTTCCTGGCCAGCGAAGACGATCGGTTGCGGCGGGAGCAGATCCGCAGTCTCCAACGCATCCTGACCGGGACGGTGGAGCCGGAGAGCGCCTTTGCTGACCTGGTATACGTCCTGGAGACGCTGGCCGAAATGGAGCTCGTCCCTGAAAACGAGATCATGCTGGTTTACGGCAGACTCATGCCCCTGCGGAAGCGACCGGTATCGGACGTGCTGGGGGAACTGCAGGCGCTCCAGACCGAGCTGCGCGAGCGATTTCTGCCCCTGGTTGAGGTCGAGCCGGTTTCTGAAACCCGCGTCCACCGAGCGAGGTGAGGGAGCATGTGCGGATCCTGCAGGTGGGTGGAGGTAGGGCAGAAGGCGGTCATCTGGCGCAGCGTCCGCTTGCTCAGTTGGGTGGTCCTGTAAGCAGCCAACAGGCTCTTTACAGGGGCTCCACTTCTCGCTACAATAGAGATCGGAGCGGTCCATTAGATGTTGGGGACCTGCCAGTGGCCAACACAACGGGATAGAATAGACAAGATGGTGGGCCTCTCTCCAACGACGAGGAGACACAGGAGCATGTTCAGTGCCGGTGTCATCCAAATCACGTATGCCGCGCCGAACCTCACCATTCTTGGCATGTGGGCAGTGGAGTTGGTGCTTCTGCCTTCTGGGCTGCCGGTCTGCGGGGGCTACGTGTCTTTCGACGCCGCTGGCCCCAAGAGACCGCTCCACCTCCGACTTGTGATGAGATCATGCAAGTCCAGTCCGCCCCCGCTGTTTGATGGTTGATTGAAGGAAGGTGAAAGAGATGGGCAAGGTGAATGTGGTGGCTCTGCTGCATGCATTGAGCGGCGCCGGGGCGCTGGTGGCGAGTCTATACACCGAGACTGACTTTATGGTCTCGGCGAGGTTCGTCAGGCCCCTGGGTTATGCCGTCTTTGCGGGGGGAATGCTTCTGTTTGTGGTATCCGTAGTCTACCTCAAACAAGCGTTCCTCGGCGAGGTTGAGCCGGTAACTGACAGGCTGATTACCACCGGCCCGTATCAGTTGATTCGCCACCCGCTCTATCTGGGCATGATAGTGACAACCATCGGGCTTGCCGTCGCGTTTCGTAGCCTGTGGGGGATGCTCTTTACCCTGGCTGTATTCGTGCCAGCCGGGTTGTGGCGCGCCCGGCTCGAAGAGCAAGCCCTGGCCCGAAGGTTTGGCCAGGAGTGGGAGGACTATGCTGCAAAGACCTATTTCCTGCTGCCGCCGATTTGCTGAAGGGAGCAGGGGAGAGCATGCACCGATCTGTTAGAACGCTAGGCAGACGATCATGACTTTGAAGTTCAGACACAGGCTGCCCGGCTACCTTGCCACGGGATTGTTGACCCTCGCCACCACGCTGTGGACCTTCTGGGGCGTCGGCGAGATGTACTACGAAGGCTGGTGGGGTGCGTGGTACAATCGGCTCCCTTATCTGGCGCCGCCTGCTATCTGCGTGCTCTTTGCGCTGGCGGCGTTGACCTGGCCGCGCTTGGGCGGCTGGATCATCCTGCTGCTGGGCGGAGCGTTCACCGTGTGGCGCTGGGCTATGCAGGCGCAGCTTGGACTGTTGACCTGGCAGTGGATGCTGGGCTGGTTCCCGGTAAGTGGCGTTCTGGTCATCGTCGGTGCCCTCTTTCTGTGGGAGGGCCGTTACCGTCGGCAGCGCCGTGTGCAAGGCCGGACGCCGCCCAGGCAGTGGCTTCACCGCAATCTGCGCTACGTCGCCGCGCTTGCCCCGCCCGTGCTGACGGCAATGCTTGTGACTGCTTACTTTGTGCCCCTGCTGCTGACCCGCCACGATTCCGGCGAGCGGAGTGCACAACGGATCGAGGGCAACGGGGTGACCCTCGTCTGGGCCCCGGACGGTCCGGGCTGGAACTGGCGCCCGTGGGCCGATCAGGGCCGGTGGCTGTCGTGGGACGATATCGCTCTCTATGGCGCGCCTCCGCTGGGCATCCAGGTCGAGCCCAAGTGGGAGCGCCGGAGCGAACACGCCGCCCAGGCCGACATGGCCGCGACCGGGCTGTGTCGCTACTTGAGCGAGGATGGCACGGGGTTGATGCCCGAGCCTCAAGATGTCTGGCGCATGCCCACCACCGACGAGGTGGTGCGCTCCCTGGTGCGTCGTGGCGAGAGCGCCGGTTGCACCTGGGATGGCACCTCGGCAGAGGCCGAGTGTATCCAGCAGCCAAACAAGGACACACCGCTCTGGGCTCCGGACGAGGCGCCCATCTATTACTGGACCGCCGATGAATACGACGCAGACTCAGCCTGGTACGTGCCCTACACCGGCGGATTGCGCTATGGGGGCATGATTGACCACCAACCGAAACACTGGGGAAACGCCCGCCACGGCTATCGCTGCGTGCGCGAGCCGCTGCAATAGGATTCTTGACGGGATGATGACGGAGGTACATGTCGAGCTATGAAACTGAGCATTGAACATCTTGGTAAACGGTACAGGGGTGGGGTCTGGGGCCTGAGAGCGTTTGGCCTGGAACTAAAGCCTGGCGTCGTGGGCCTGGTGGGACCCAACGGCGCGGGCAAGTCCACGCTGATGCGCATCCTGGCGACGGTGACCCGGCCGACGGAAGGCCGGGTGACGTGGAACGATACTGACATCGTCGCCGAGCCGGACGGGCTGCGGTCGGTGCTGGGCTATCTGCCGCAGGATTTCGGCATCTATCCTCACCTCAACGCCGTCGAGTTCTTGGAGTACCTGGCCGCGATCAAGGGGGTGCACGGTCGAGCCGCCCGCAGGCGCATTGACGAACTGCTCCAGGCCTTTGGCCTGGTCGAGGTGCGCAAACGCCCCCTGGGCGGATTTTCCGGCGGGATGAAGCAGCGCGTGGGCATTGCCCAGGCCCTGCTCAACGATCCGAAGTTGCTCATCGTGGACGAGCCGACAGCCGGGCTGGACCCCGAGGAGCGGGTGCACTTTCGTAGCCTGCTGGCTGACCTGGCCGGCGAGCGCATCGTCATCCTTTCGACCCACATCGTCTCCGATGTCGAAGCGGCGGCGACCGAGGTCGCCATCCTGGACAAGGGCCGCTTGCTGTGGCACTCTGCGCCCGAAGAACTGCTCCGCAGCGTCGAGGGCCAAGTCTGGGAGTGGGTGGTCCCGAGCAGCGAGTTGACGGCCATCCGGGAGCGCTACGCGGTCAGCAACGCCGTCCGTCGCAGCGACGGCGTGCACCTGCGCCTGGTTGCCGATGCGCCGCCGGCTCCCGGCGCCAGCCCGCTCCCGCCAACGTTGGAGGATGCCTATCTTTATCACATCACGGCCGGGCGTGGGGGAGGTGGGCCGTGAACCGGCTGGGCACGCTCTATCACCTGGTGCGCGCCGACTTTATGGAGCGGGTGCGGCGTTTCAGCTTTCTGCTCACCCTGGGCGTGATCCTGCTGGGGGGCTATTTGCTGGTTCCGCCGGCCGGAGCCAGCTACATGGTGGGCCTGCATCCGGTCGAGCTCACGACGCGGACCTACTACCGGGGCGTGTACAACTCGGCCTGGGTGGGCAGCATCGTGGCGGCGATGACCGCCTGGCTGCTGTCCTTGCTGGGCTTTTACCTGGTCAAAGGGGCCATCGAGCGCGACCGGCGGACGGGGGTGGGACAGCTCATCGCCGCCTCGCCGTTGAGCAGGTCCCTCTACGTCCTGGGCAAATGGTTGAGTAACGTGGCCGTGCTGGCGACCTTGGTCGGCACCATGGCCTTGGCTGCTGGGGCCATGCAGCTCATTCGCGGCGAGGAGATGCACCTCCAGGTGAGCGAACTGCTGGCTCCCTTCTTGTGGTTCACCTTGCCGCTCCTCGTCCTGGTTGCCGCGCTGGCCGTCCTTTTCGAGACGCTGCCCGGACTGCGTGGCGGCCTTGGCCATGTCGTCTATGCCCTGGCCTGGCTCGCTCTGCTGCCCACCTTTGGTGAGGTGAGCGGGCTCGATCTGATCTACCATAGTGTGCTGGCGACGCTTCGGGCCGGGTACCCCGACGGTGTGTTCGATGCCAGCGTGGGGATCAACCCGGCCTGGTACGGCAGCGCGCACACCTTTGGCTGGGCGGGCATCCCCTGGACGGCGGAGATCATCTCTGGCCGATTGGCCTGGGTCGGCGCCGCGCTGCTGGTCGTCGCGCTGGCAACGGTTGCCTTTACCTGGGCCGGGGCGAAACTCGGGGATGGGCTGTGCCCGCGCCGCAGCGGGAAAGCAAAGCCGTCTCAGGTGCAGGCGGGTGCGGCCGAGTCGCTCGCACGGCAGGTTTCGCTGGCTCCGCTGCCGGCAGAGACCAAACGTTTTCGTTTCACGTCAGTATTGCGGGCCGAGTTGCGCCTGGCGCTGAGAGGACAGCCCTGGTGGTGGTACCTTGGCGCCCTGGGCTGGGCGGTCGCCGGTCTGCTCGCCCCGGCCGATGCGTCGCGGGAGTTTCTCCTGCCGGCGGCTTGGCTCTGGCCGCTGCTGGTCTGGTCGGCAATGGGCACGC
>JASFTJ010000238.1:0-5038 GCA_050053615.1 Anaerolineae bacterium
GGCCGCCGTGCTCATCGCCGGGCTGGTCTCCCTCGATGGCGAGTCTAACTGGCTGGAGGGCGCCATGCTGCTGGCGGTTTACATCATCATCGCCCTGGCCTTTTTCTGGCTGCCAACGTAAAAGACGGCGACGGGCGATGAACAAGGAACGAGGGACCAAACCCGTCTGGTCCCTCGTTCCTCGTTGATTTGCTCCCCACTCCTACGGATAGATCCGGCCCAGCAGCCTCGGGAAGGAAATCGTCTCGCGAATGTGGTCCAAGCCACAGATCCACATCACGGTCCGCTCGATGCCCAGGCCAAAGCCGCTGTGCGGCACGGAACCGTAGCGCCGCAGGTCTAGGTACCACTCATAGGCGTCGCGGGGCAAGTCGTGGTGCGCGATCTGTTGTTCTAGAAATGCCAGATCATCGGAGCGCTCGCCTCCACCGATGATCTCTCCGTAGCCCTCCGAGGCCAGCAGGTCTGACGAGCGGCAGGTTTCAGGTCGGTCTGGCTCCTGGGCCATGTAGAAGGCCTTGGCCTCAGTGGGATAATGGTGCACAAAAACAGGCTTGTCGAACTGCTCAGCCACGTAGGTCTCGTGCGGCGCACCAAAGTCACCGCCCCATTCGATAGCCGGCACTGGGTCGTAGTCGGGCGGGACGGGCTCCCCAGCCTCCGCCGCTTTGTTGATCATCTCGACCGCCTCGTCGTAGGTGATGCGCGGGAAGGGCGGCTCGATCCTTTCCAGGCGGCCCAAATCGCGGCCCAGCCATTCAAGCTCCGCACGCCGCTCCTGCAGTGCTGTCTGGACGATATAGCTGACAAACTGCTCCTGGATCTCCATATTGTCCCACATATCCACATAGGCCGCTTCCGGCTCCACCATCCAGAACTCTTGGATGTGCCGCCGCGTCTTGGATTTTTCCGCACGGAAGGTTGGCCCAAAGCAGTAGACTCGGCCAAAAGCCATGATGGCGGCTTCGTTGTAGAGCTGTCCACTCTGGCTCAGGTAGGCTGGTGTGCCGTGATAGTCGGTCTCAAACAGGGTCGTTGTCCCCTCACAGGCCGCTGACGTCAGGATGGGTGTATCCATCAAGATGAAGCCATGCCCATCCAGCCAATCGCGGACGGCCTTGATGACTGTCGCCCGCACACGCAGGGCGGCCCACTGCCGCGATGAGCGGAGCCACAGATGGCGGTTCTGCATCAGGAAATCAACCCCATGCTCCTTGGGGGTGATGGGATACTCGTCGGTGACAAGTTGCACCACGTGCAGATCGGTGACACCAATCTCCAGACCGCCAGGGATGCCGGGCGCCCGGTCGTCAGCGCGGACTTTACCGGTAACGATCAAGGATGATTCCTGGGTCAGGCCCCGGGCGTCCTCGAATACCTCGGGGGACACATTCTTTTTAAAGACAACACACTGCACGATCCCTGTCCCGTCGCGAACCTGCAAGAACTGCAGCTTACCCTTACCCGTCTTGGCATAGAGCCAGCCTTTGATGGTTATTTCTTTGTCGACGTGGTCAGCAATATGTTCGATGTAGACATGTTCGGCCATTACTTCTCCTAGCATATTAACTCATCTCTCGTTGTGACGAAAACCCCCGGCATTAGTCAGGAAAAAGACACTACTCTATGGTTCCGACGCGTAGAGAAAGGCAGCTCCATCCATGCACCTTGCTCTTGACCGTTACAACGTCCTCAATTATAGCACAGCTTCCGAGATTTGAGAACTGTTTCACCGAGTCCAGGAGACAACTCGCTCGGTGGCCCACTCGTAGCGGATGCCTAGGCTGTCCAGCTTGTCGCCGAACATGGGGCGCTGGTGAGAACCGTCGGCGTTCATGACGTAAATGCGCCACGGGCCGTCGCGGTTGGATAGGAAGGCGATCCGGACCCCATCCGGCGACCAGGCCGGGGCGACGTTGCTGGGCGCGTTCTCCAGTCCTGGATCGCTATGGGTCAGCTGCCGGCGCCCCGAACCATCGGCGTTCATGACAAAGATCTCCCAACGGTTGTGCACCCGGCCCATGTACGCTATGCGACTCTGTTGCTCACTGGGCGAAAAGACAGGCGAGGTGTCCCACGCGCTGCCATTCTCAAAGCGGCCTTTTTGCATGGTATCGAGGTCAATCCAGGCGATTCCGCGATCACCAGCGTAGACAATTCTGTCTCCCGAAGGACTCCAAGTCGGGGCATGAACAGCCTGGTCGTCCAATGGCAGGCTCAGCAGCTCACCGCTCTGCAAGTTGGCCACCCAAATCTGACCAAAGGAAAAAGGCGGGATGGTAAAACAGAAGCCAAAGATGCAGATCTCGATCGGCTCGGATGAGCTGACGTTGATGGTGAATGCGATCCGCTCTGCATCAGGTGACCAAGTCACTTCTTTGAGCCGAGTGCCGTCTACCACCCGCTCTTCAGCACTGCCATCGGGATTGATGAGATAGACACCCCAGGGGTGCCGCCAGCGGGTGAATGCGATCCGGTTGGGGCCCAAGCCACCTGTGCCACCTTTGGCTGGCACGGGCGACCACGCGGGGTCCAGGCCATCGGTCAAGCGACGGAGATGGCTGCCATCGGCGTTAATGAGATAGATGTCGCCGCCACTGCTGACCTGAAAAACCAATCTGCCCTCCAGCCCAGACGGTGAGCGGCTCGGGCTGGCTTGGGGCCTTGGCGTCGGCATAGTGGTCTGCAGGTCGCCCAGGGTGATGCGATCAATCAACCACACTCCCCGCTGGTAGACGAGCGTCAATGTCATTGTCTGAGTGCCGACCTCAGCCCAGTGGAGCAGCGCTCGCGCTTCGTAGCTCAAAGTCGTCGCGCGGCGGAATTCCAACAACGTGGCGCCTTTCAATCGGAGGTCAGACCCCGCGAAGCGGGACAGCAGCTGACCGGCGTCGCCCAGCTGCGCCTCGTCGGTCAGGTACAGGTTGAGGCTGGCCGCGTCCCCTGCCGCCAAGCGATTCAAGAATCCCTGGGCCATCCGCTCAGCCAACAGGTCATCCAACCCGGAATGCTCAGCAGGCTCGACGGTAGTGGGCGTCGCCGCCACGGGTGGCAAGGGCGTCATCGTGGCAGTCGCGGATGATCGGCTGAGTTGAGGCGAGGGCGTCGCCATCGCTGCCAGGGGGATTGCCGTAGGCGTGGCCAGCGGAAGACCAGCACCGCAAGCCACGAGCGTGAGCAGTAGCCCACAAGCAGCGATCGTCCATACGAATCGTCGCATCGAAAATCTCGTCTGTTTACTCATAGCGCAATGCATCAATTGGGTTCAAACTGGCTGCTCGGCTGGCAGGATAGATCCCAAAAAACAACCCCACGGCCGCCGAGAATCCTGTGGCCAACAAGATGGTATCCCAGGTCAAAACGGTCGTCAGGCGCTCGGCCAGCTGGGCGACCACTGTCGAGCCAACGATCCCCAGGCCGATGCCCATAAGTCCGCCGATAAGAGACAGCACCATCGCTTCCACCAAAAACTGGATGCGAATGTCGCGCTTCCTGGCCCCCACTGCCTTGCGAATACCGATCTCCCGCGTGCGCTCGGTGACCGACACCAGCATGATGTTCATGATGCCGATACCGCCCACCAACAGCGAGATGGCAGCGATGGACCCAAGAAAGATGGTCAATACACCAGTGATGTCGCCAAAAATCGATATGAGATCAGCCTGCTTGATGATGGTAAAGTCATCCTCGTCGCGGAACGTAATCTTGTGGCGCTGGCGCAGCACTTGGGCGATTTGGTCCGAAACGCCGCCCATCAGTGACTCGTCCGCCGCTTGGACATAGATGGTCGAGAGCAAAGGCTCCCCCGCGCGGCTGCGCCACCCCGGATAGAGCCGGGCTTGGGCGGTGCCCAACGGCACGTAGATGCTATTGTCCGCGCTTCCGAAGGCCGATCCGCCCTGTTCCTCCATAACCCCGATCACCCGGAAGGGGATGCGGTTGATTTTGATCGTCTGCCCTATCGGATAGGCCCCTTCCTCGAACAATTCCTCGTACGCTTTGCTGCCCAGCACAGCCACCCGAGAACGACCATTGTCGTCCGTGTGGGAGATAAAGTTCCCCTCGGCGACCTTCTTGTTACGCACAGTCAGAAACTCGGGCGTCACGCCACTGATGTCGGTGCGCAAGTCTCGCTTGCCGGCGACCACGTCGGCTCGGGACGAGAGCTCTGGGGCCACACCGATGGCATCGGGCACCAGGAAGGGATCAGCGATAGCCTGGTAGTCGCCCATGGTGATCTCTGGCCGCTTGCTGCCGGACATCTCCTCAATTGAGCCCGGAAAAACAAAGAGCAGGTTTGAACCCACGCTCTGGAATGACTCAGCGACGAGCTGCTCCACGCCCTTGCCTACCGACATCAGGGTGATAACCGCCCCCACGCCGATGATGATGCCCAACATGGTCAGAACAGCCCGCATTTTGTTCGACAATAACGCCCGCAAGGCAATGCGAATGCTTTCGGTCACAGTCATCGTTTACCCCTGCAGATTATCGCTCTCCAGCATCCCGTCGCGCAGATGAACGACCCGCCGGGTGCATGCCGCGATTTCCGGATCGTGCGTCACAAAAACGACAGTGATACCTCGCTCCTCGTTCAACCGGCCAAAGATTTCCATGATCTCTGCGCCCGACTTGGTGTCCAGGTTGCCGGTGGGCTCGTCGGCCAAGATAATGGCCGGTTCGCTCACGATGGCGCGAGCGATGGCCACCCGCTGCTGCTGCCCACCGGAGAGCTCGTTGGGCCGGTGGTTCAGCCGATCTCCTAGACCGACCGCCTCCAGGGCCGCTTGGGACCGTTCGCGCCGTTCCCGCGCCCCCACGCCCGCATAAATCAGAGGCAAGGTTACGTTTTGAAAGGCCGTGGTCCGGGGCAGCAGGTTAAAGATCTGGAAGACAAAGCCGATTTTGCGATTGCGGATGTCAGCCAGATTGTTGTCGTTGAGCTTGCCCACGTCGGTCCCGTCCAGCCAGTAGCGACCCGAGGTTGGTTGATCCAGACAGCCGATGATGTTCATCAGCGTGGACTTGCCGGAGCCGG
>JASFTJ010000239.1:0-5016 GCA_050053615.1 Anaerolineae bacterium
TTTGCCCTGGCTGCGCTGGAAGCTGGCGCCGACGGCTTCTTTTTTGCCACACAGCTGGCCACACACCGCTGGCTGACCCCCGCCGAGTACGAGGAATTCGGTCAGCGCTACGATCTGACGGTGTTGGAGGCGGCGGCTCGGTCGGATATCACGGTCTTGCACCTGCATGGACGGGACATCTTTTTCCAGCTGGCGAACCGCTACCCCGTCCACGCCGTGAGCTGGCATGATCAAGAGACGCCGCCCCGCCTGTCCGAAGCAAGACAATTGACAGACCGGGGGTTCCTCACCGGCCTGGATCGTGAGTTGTTGGGCCGTGGCCCTGCGACGTCCATCCAAGCCCAGGTCAACGAGGCCCTAGCCCAAACAGAAGGACGAGGCCTCATCCTGGCCCCGTCCTGTGTTATTCCTACGACTGCGCCCGCCGAGTACCTGCGAGCCGTGCGCGAGACTATTCCTACTCGCTAGACTCTGCGGGCGACAGCAAGATCAGCCGTTTTGCGATCCCACCTCTCGCTTCACGAGAGGTCACATCGGCAGGGATACAGTCGTCGAGGGGGACGCTGGCTCTCTCCGTCAGCGTCCATGGCCTGCTACCCTGAAACAGGGGACTACATGTTGTGTGCGCGATCTATGCGCACACAACATATCCCCTCTTGTCTGCAGCACCGTAGCCAGCATTTCAGAAGACATAACCTGAATTACCGCTCTATCCGCAGCAGACCCGAGCAGAGGCTACAGAAACCGGCTGTGCCTCCTCATACAAATCCACGATCTGATTGGCGACGACGGGCCAGCTGTACCGTCCCGCCCACTGAGCGGCCTGCCGACCAAGCCTCTGCCGGAGATCTTGGTGGGTTAGCAAGAGCCGGATCTTGTCGGCTAGCGCTTCGGCGTCGCGGTCCGGGACCAGGAAGCCAGTTTGGCCATCCTGCACGTTGTAGGCTAGCCCACCTACTCTGGACGCGACCACCGGTGTGCCACAAGCCATCGCCTCCAGAGCGACCATCCCAAAGGACTCGTAATGGGAGGGGACCACGACCAACTCGGCCGCTGAGTAGTAGTAGACCAGCGTGTCCTGATCTTTGGCCCCCAGAAAGGTAACCAGTTCCTCAATGCCCAGTTCGGCGCGAAGGCGTTCCAGATGAGCCAGTTCGGCATTGACCTGCTCTATGCCCGCGCCCGGCGCTCCGCCGATGATGATGACCGATAAGGCCTCCTGCCAGCAGGGCATGTCCGGCGCGATCAGAGCAACAGCCCGCAGCAGGGTGTCTATGCCCTTCAGCGGCTCGATGCGACCTACAAAGAGGATGACGCAGCGATCCCGGGGAAGCCCCAACACCCGGCGGGCTTCCTCTGAGGGGACAGGGTGGAATAGCTCCAGATCCACGCCACAGGGCACAACTGTGATCTTTTGGGGATCCGCGCCATAGAGCCAGACCATCTGTGCCCGCTCCAGGGGTGTGGCCGCTACCAAATGGTCGGCCAAGGCCATCACTTCCGCCTCACTGTCAATACGCCGCTCCGGCTCATACTCCTGTGGACTGGAGGCCACGCTGTTCTTCATCTGCCCCAAGGTGTGGAACATCTGAATAATGGGCGTGCCCCAGGCACGTCGCAGGTCACGCGCGGCCAGACCCGACAGCCAATAATGGCTGTGGATGACATCGTAGTGCACACCCTCACGCCGGGCCAAGTTAAGGATGCCTCCCACAAACTGGGGGATGTGGTCGGCGACCTTGTACTTGTCGTACGCAGTTTCGGGGCCAGCTGGCAGGTGGATGACGCGCCCGTTCGGCCCCAGCTTGTCGCCGATGCGTGGGATATTGGGGTTTTGCGATCGGGTAAAGACGTCCACGGCAATTCCGCGCCTGCCCAATTCACGGCTCAGGTCACGGACATAGACATTCATGCCACCGGTCTCCTTGCCGCCCAGCGTGGCAAGCGGACAGGTATGAACGCTGAGCATCGCTACACGACGCACCATGTCTGTCTACTACTTCCTCAAGCGAGTGTACCAAATGGCACTGTCCACAATCGCCAGAATCACGCCCGTGCCGCCGAGGGGTAATAGGCAGCAGAGGGTTCCGCCCAGCCAGTTTTCCTCTGCGGTGGCAGTCTCGCTGCCGACCAGGCCCATGAACAGGAAGCCAGCTAGTCCAGCTATGCAGGCAAGCACCCCCAGCACGAGCAGAACGAGAAAGGCCACACGCCAGCCCTTCTCCGGCGCCTCAGGAGGCTGACCGAGGCGTGGGGAAGGCGGCACCTGGGTCGGCTCCGGGGCAGACGGCTCAGGGGCTGTGGATCCCGCCGCTGGCGCCGGTTCTGGCACAGGTGGCCCGGGTGCTGCTGTTGTCGTGGGGCGAGGGGCGCCACATTCACCACAGAATAGGTCCTCTTCAAGGAGAACAGCTCCACAGTTGTCACATTGAATCAATTCAGCCATGATTCCCCTTCCAAATGAGAGTGTCTAACAAACCGCCTCCATCGACACGCCCGGCTTGGCGATGAGCAAACGCCGGACCTCGGTGTCTTTTGCACCAAAGCGGTATTTATAGACTTCATCGCCGCGCAAAAAGTCGAACTTGCTCCGGCCAAGGTCGATGGCATGCTTGATGCACCGGGCGGTAACGACGATGCCAGGGCTCAGGTGCCGAAACTGCATCGGGTCGTAGCCCGAATTGTACACGAGGATATCACCTCCATAGTCAAAGTTGAGGAGGCTGGCCGCCTTTTGGCCATCCATCTCGACGAAAGCCAACTGCAGCCATCCTTGCGTCTGCAGCACTTGAGCCACATCAAAAAAGAAGTCCTGCATCTGCTGATCCATAAAGGCGTCTTTTTCCGGCGCGCTCTTTTGGTGGAGATCGATAAAGGCCTCCATCTCGGCTCGCAGGTCGCGGTCCGGCCCGACGATGACAAACTGGGTATCGGCTCCTCCGTCTGCTCGCCGTAGCTTGCGGCGTATCTCGTGGCGCTGCTTCTTATCAATGGACATCAGATAGTCGTCCCACGTGACGGGCAGGTCGATCAGGGGACATACATCCTCGACCTCAACCAGGGTCTGGTAGCCGCGCGTTTCGGCCAATTCCCGCAGGCGCACGAAAGTAAGCGAGTCTTGGGGGATATTGCACAGATCTACCAGATCCCAGGCGGGCGCTTCGTTCTCCAGATAGTCTAACAGGGCACTGTACACGTCGTCCTCCTGCCCTTGCTCGACGATCAGATCCAGGTAGTCGGACACGTCGCGGCAGCCGACCATGTAGAGGACCGACAGATTGTCTTGGGTCTCAGTGTGAAAGAGAGGGGCGATGCCCACCAGCCGACCGTCGTCCTCAGCGCGAAAGCCCAAGAGCACCAAGCTCCCTTCGCCCAGGTGCTTCCACCAGGTGGCTTGCCATTCCCAGGTCAAAAACACGGTATCGCAGCAACTTCGGCGCACCAGATTGTTCCAGCCCGGCTTGAGCGCCGAGAAGCCCCCACTTTCAAAGTGATACTCGATTTGCATGGAAACTCCCACTCTTCAAGATGGATCTGCCTTTAGCGCTGCCTCAACGGAGGAAAGAGGTAGCATGGTACCTTTTTCCCCTGACCGCCCAGAAAGGGAAGCCCGAAATAGGCAAGGGTATTATACCTGACAACAGGGGAGGGTGCAAAGGGGCAAAGGGGCAAAGGTCCAGAGGACAGGGGAGCAGGTGCACAGGATCTTTCGACCCTACCCCTGCTCCTTTGTCCTATGGTGCTTGCTGCCAAAGGACCTGAATCTGCTGAATGCCAGTCTCGGTGTTCTCGTCGGTCTGAAAAGTGAACAGCTTGGAGGCTGCCCCACCGTCCTCGGTCAGAATCTGAATGCTCCATGTGCCGGCAAAGGGCGCATCCGCCAGGCGGATCTCATAGTTGCCGTCCACATCGGTCCTGACCACAGGCGAGGCTTCTGTGCCATCGCCATACCAGACGATGATGGGCACGTCGGTCAAAGGGTTTCCCTCTGTATCCGTCACTCGACCAAAAAAGCCAGTCCACTCGGTGCTGGGCCTGGCGCCCGCACTCTGGAATTCAAACGCGGGTTCATCGGTGTCGAGCATCATCGGCGCTGGCATCGTGGGTGACGCGGCAGGCGGGGGCGTGTCGGTCGGCAGGCGCGTAGGGCCAGGGGTGAAGGTTGGGACCGCGGTCGCTGTGGCCTCACTCTTGGCCACGGAGGTAGGCTCTCCGCGCAAGGCGGGAAGCGCTTTGCGGACGAGAAGGATGCTGACCACCACGATTACGACCACCAGCACCACGGCAGCGATAATGTACCATCGTGCTGGACCGCGCCACAGACCTGTCTGGTCAGAATTTGCTTGCCTTCTCCTGCCCACGGGGCACCTCCCTTGCAGAGCCTTACTACACTGCTCCAACTATAGCCCATTCTAACACAAAGCCACGCCCAAGGCAAGTCACCCTGCGCGTGGCCGGCACTTTTCCCTTCCCTCCGTTCAGCTCAAGCTTTTTGGACGGCCTCCTCGGCCTCCTCGACCTCCTCTTCGCCCCTGTCCGTCTTTGCCTCATCATCAAAGTCAAAGGGCGGAGAGGAATCCAGTTCGGGCAAGCCGGTCTCACGGCGGATGGCATTCTCAATCTTGAAGCAGAGCGCCGGGTCCTCACGAAAGACCTGCTTCACATTCTCCCGCCCTTGCGAGAGTTGCTCGCCCTCATAGTAATAGTACGAACCCCGCTTCTCAATGATGTCCAGGTCCACACCCAGATCGAGCACATCGCCTTCCTTGCTGATCCCTTGATCGTACATGATGTCGAACTCGCACTGTCGGAACGGCGGCGCTACCTTGTTCTTCTTTACCCGCACACGCGTCCGGTTGCCAACGGCATCACCGCCATCCTTGATCGCCTGGATCCGCCGGATGTCCAGACGCACCGAGGAATAGAATTTCAACGCCATCCCCCCAGATGTCGTCTCTGGACTTCCATAAAAGACCCCGATCTTGTGCCGGATCTGGTTGGTAAAGACCATCGCCG
>JASFTJ010000240.1:0-5011 GCA_050053615.1 Anaerolineae bacterium
TGGAGCGGCTGAAGCGCCCCTTGGCCGAGACAGAGGTGGTCCGCTGCGCCCGCGAGGTGGCCGACGCGCTGGTTTATCTCCACAGCCGGCGGCCCCAACCGGTCATCCACCGCGACATCAAACCGGCCAACATCATCGTCGATCCCGAAGACCGGGTGTGGCTGGTGGACTTTGGGCTGGCCCGAGCGGCCGTCAGCAGCGGCGCACGGGTGATGGTCGCCGGGGGCAAAACCGTGGCCGCCGGTACACCGGGCTACACGCCTCTGGAGCAGTGGCAGATGCAACCGACACCCAAGTCGGACATTTACGCCCTGGGGGCGACAATGCACCACCTGCTCACCGCCCGCGACCCCCGCGACCGTTTCGAGTCGTTCCCCGAACTGGATTTTGGGCTACTGCAACGGTTCTCGACGTTCCAGCCTCTGTCAGAGATGCGGCCCGACGCCAGCCCGGCGTTGGCGAACCTGGTACACCGGTGTCTGGACCCTAATCCAAAACGCCGACCTACAGCCCAGCAAGCTGAGATCGAATTGGGGCGGCTGGCACCCACCGGCAGCAAGTTCTTTGATACGGTCAAGCGCTGGAGCCCGACCCTCGGTGAGATGCTGGGCACGGCCTTGGCTACCTTCGTACGTATGCTCTTCGGGCGGGCCACGAAACGCGAGGAGCAACTATCCCGCACAGCTACTCCTCCCTCCAGCCGTCAGGTCAGCGGCCAGCGCCCGGCCATCCCCTGCCTGTTGTGCCGGGGCCAGGGCATCACCCGCAGCGGCCAGACCTGTCCCATCTGTCGGGGGACGGGGTATTGGTAGCAGGCAACCGGGTATCAGGTACCTGGTACCCGACACCCAATACCTGATTGCTTGATTCCCCGGTTCCTAACATTGCCTGCCCCGCGCTCCTGTAGTATAATTGATCCGAACCGTCAAAGGTGACACGACCCAAAGGAGGGAAATGATGGATCTCAAACTAACGGAAGAACACAAACTGATCCAGGACATGGCACGGGACTTTGCGCAGAAAGAGATCGCGCCCATCGCCGCCGAGATGGACGAGGCGGGGCGCTTTCCCGCAGAAACGGTCAAAAAGATGGGCGACCTGGGCTTTATGGGTATCGAGATCCCAGAAGAGCACGGCGGCACCGGCATGGACACTCTGAGTTATGTGCTGGCCATGATCGAGATTTCGAAAGCCTGCGCTTCGCATGGGGCGATCATGTCGGTCAACAACTCGCTGGTCTGCCATGGCCTTTACTACTTTGGCAACGAGCGGCAAAAAAAGGAATTCCTGGCGCCCCTGGCCAGCGGCGAGAAACTGGGCGCCTACTCACTGACAGAGCCCCAGGCCGGGTCCGATCCGGCGAATATGCGCTGCACCGCCGAGTACGACGCCGAAACCGACGAATACGTCATCAACGGGCTCAAGGCTTGGGTCACCAGCGGCCCCAACGCAGACTTTATTATCCTTTTTGCCATGACGGACAGGAGCCAGGGTCATCGCGGCATCTCGGCCTTTGTCGTGGATACCACACTGCCCGGATTTTCGCCCGGAAAAGTGGAACCTAAACTGGGGATCCGAGCGTCTCATACATCAGAGTTGATTTTTGAGGATTACCGTCTGCCGGCCTGGCACCGGCTGGGCGACGAGGGCAAGGGTTTTAAAATCGCGCTGTCGATCCTGGACGCGGGGCGGATCGGCATCGCCGCGCAGGCGGTGGGCATCGCGGAGGCCGCCTACGAGGCAGCCCGCGATTATGCCAAGGAGCGGGTGCAGTTCGGCCAGGCGATTGCCGAGTTCCAAGCCATCCAGTGGATGCTGGCCGACATGAAGACGCGCATCGAGGCGGCGCGGCTGCTGACCTACCAGGCCGCCCTGGCCAAGGACGAGGCGATGAAGAACAAGGGCCGCTACACACTGGAAGCGGCCATGGCCAAGCTCCACACCTCGGAGATGGCTATGTGGGTGACAACCAAAGCGGTGCAGATTTTCGGCGGCAACGGCTACAGCAAAGAGTACCCGGTGGAACGCTACTTCCGCGACGCCAAGATCACCGAGATTTATGAAGGAACGAGCGAGATCCAGCGATTGGTGATTGCACGGAGTATCTTGAAGTGAGACAAGCGTCGACGGATATCATTTGCATCTTTGAAGCCATTCACAGCGGGCGAGAAATGATGATGTCCTTCGAACCCTACTCTCAGGAAAGGGTACGCCGCTTTGAGGAGATCAGAAATAGACTGGGATGCCAGCAAACAGCAAACTTCTAACCAACAAAACTGGTCGATTCAGGTAACGTGAACAAGCTCGATTTGGGAATCATCATCGTCAACTATAACGTGCGCGACCTGCTGCGCGACTGCCTAGAGTCTGTGTTCGACAGCCAAGGAGATTTCACGTTTAGGGTGTGTGTCGTAGACAACGGCTCTACGGACGGCAGCGCCGACATGGTCGAGGCCGAGTTTCCCCAGGTGCACGTCATCCGCACCGAGAACCGGGGGTATGCGGTTGGCAACAACCTGGGCTTGCGCGCCTTCGGTTTTGGTAGATTGGTAGATTGGGACACTGGGCAACCGGGGGATCAATCCCCAAGCTACCAAACTACCAGTTTACCAACGCCCGAATACGTCTTGCTCCTCAACCCCGACACCGTGCTGCCCCCCAGCGCTCTGGCCGACATGCTGGCTTTCATGGCGGCCCATCCCCAAGCTGCCGTGGCGGGGCCCCGTTTGGTGCGCGAGGATGGCAGCCTGGACCGGGCTTGCCGGCGCAGCTTCCCCACACCGGAGGTGGCATTCTACCGGCTGTCCGGCCTGAGTTGCCTGTTTCCCCACAGTCCACGCTTTGGCCGCTACAATCTCACCTACCTGCCGCCTGAGGTAACGACGGAGGTAGACTCGGTGGTGGGGGCCTTTATGCTTATCCGTGGAGAGGTTCTGAAACAGATCGGCTTGCTGGACGAGCGCTACTTTATGTACGCGGAGGATTTGGATTTTTGCTACCGCGCCAAGCAGCAGGGTTGGCAAGTGTGGTACAATGCTGAGGTGATGGTGCTGCATTATAAAGGCCAATCGAGCCGCCAACGTAGTTCCTTTGCCAATGCACAGTTTTATCGGACCATGCGCTTGTTTCACAACAAACATTTCAAGAAACAGACCTTTTTTCTGGTGAATTGGGGAGTTCACGCTGGCATCAGCTTGCTGGGCGCTTGGGCGCTCTTGCGCGACCGACTGCGTCCGGCGGAGCGGCGGGGGGTGGCCTCTGCTGTGCCGATCGAAGGCAAGGAAGGTGGGCAATGAGGCGTAAGGCCGATGCCTTGTTTACCCTGGTGCTGGCGCTCAACGACCTGGGAATGGTCACCTTGGCATTCTATGTAGCCTACTGGCTGCGCACCGAGGCGGCGATCCCCCCGGCGATCAATATCGCGCCCTTTCGCGAGTACGTAGGGATGATGGCGATCCAGATGGTCACCATGTTCGTTGTCTACTTTTTCTCACGACTGTACGATCTGAAGCGCAGCATGCCGCGTCTTGACGAACTGTATCGCCTCATCGCTGCCACATCGATCGGTATCATCTCGACCATCGCCTTCACGACCGTCCTGTTTAAGAACAGCGCGTTGGAGCTGGACTTTCCCCGTGCGATGCTTGTCTATGCCTGGCTGCTAACGATCGTTTTTGTGGCAGTCAGCCGTTCGTTGCTGATGCTCGCGCGCAACTCGCTCCGCAAACGAGGGCTGTGGAACGACCGGCTCCTGATCGTCGGCACAGGGGACATTGGGCGGATGATCCTGCAAAAGATTCGACAGACACCGCGCCTGGGCTATCGTGTCATCGGCTTTGTGGATGGAGAAAGCCAGCCCGGCCAACAGATCATGGGCGTGCCGGTGCTAGGTGAAGTGGACAATATCCCCGACCTCATCAAGGAACACGAAGTCGAACAAGTGATCATCGGCCGGCCGGAATTGAGCCATCAGGAAGTGCTATCCATCATCTCCCGCTGCGAGCGGGGGCAAGTGGGTATCAAGATCTTTCCCGATCTGTTCCAGATCATTGCCACCGAGCTGAGCATTGGTGATCTGGGAGGACTGCCGCTGCTGACCGTGCGCGACATCGCGCTTCGCGGCTGGAAGCTGACCCTGAAGCGAATCGTGGACCTGGCTGGCAGCGCCATAGGTCTGGTGTGCTTATCTCCTTTCCTAATACTAGTCGCCTTGCTGATCAAGCTCGACTCCTCCGGTCCGGTGTTCTATGTCCAGGAGCGGATGGGGCTGGATGCCAAATCCTTCTGGTGTTTCAAATTCCGCTCGATGCGCACCGACGCCGAGGAGAAGGGGCCGGGATGGACCACGGAGGACGATCCACGGGTAACTCGGCTGGGCCGCTTCATCCGACGCTTCTCGATTGACGAGCTACCGCAGCTCGTTAACGTACTGCTGGGAGAGATGAGCTTGGTCGGGCCACGTCCCGAGCGTCCGGTTTACGTCAAGCAGTTCCGGTGCAGCATTCCCCGCTACATGGATCGCCATCGGGAAAAAGCCGGCATAACCGGCTGGGCTCAGGTCAATGGGCTGCGGGGCGATACTTCCATCGCCGAGCGGACCAAGTACGATCTGTGGTACATTGAAAACTGGTCACTGTGGCTCGATTTCAAGATCCTCCTACGTACGTTCTTCAACGTTCTTCGCGATCGCCACGCGTACTGACAATCGATCCTCCCAGATTGCGCCTCGTCCGCAGGCCGGGTGACAGACCTCACGTCTTCTGACCCGTCTTCTACGCATCCCTTCTTGACAGCTCAAGAAGTTCATGATATTATCTAAAAAGAAGCTCGTTAGCACTCTGGGCTGTAGAGTGCTAACGAGCTGTCGGAATAGGCAAAATCAACCACAGGCGGATCATATAATGAGGGCAAAGTGAGCGATTTGACATCCCGCCAACAGCTGATCTTGGGTTTGGTGGTACGAGAGTACATCGCAGAGGCGCGGCCGGTGGGCTCGAGGACTATCGAAGCG
>JASFTJ010000241.1:0-5007 GCA_050053615.1 Anaerolineae bacterium
GCCGCTGGGGGCCGCACGGGGCCAAGGGCTTGGGTGAGGCGGCGACGCTGCCCACTGCGCCGGCGGTGCTCAACGCCATTTATCGCGCCACCGGGGCGCGCATCCGCCGCCTGCCGGCTACCTCGGAGCGGGTGCTGGCGGCCATCCAGCAGAGCCGCCGCTGATGTCCAAGGATGAGTGCCAGCATGGTCGATAGCAAGGCTGATCGCGAGCGCAGTGTTGATTCTCTACCGTACTTGACCCCCAACAGCGCGGAGAGCTGTCCGGTCCCTATGGCTGACGTGCTGGCTTTTTTGCAGCGGGAGACCATCTCCGGGGAGTCGCTGCGGGTCAGCGATCTAGAATTCGTGCGTACCGCGCGCGTGGTGGATTACCAGTATTGGTTGTGGCGATTCTTTGACGAAGGAGAGATCGAGTGCTTTGTCCACGCCTCGGTTGGGCCGGACGGGCAGGGTGAAATCGGCTACGACGACAACTTTTTGGATTACACGCCGGAAGAGTACATCTTTAGCGATTATCTGGGCGTTCTCTAATCTTGGCGGGGTCTCGCGGCAGGGGAATGAACCGTCAGGACGCCGAGAATTCATGCGAAGCTTTGTTCTTGGCGTCCTGGCGGGGGACTAGACAGTAATCAGGATTCCACCCTGTTCCGGTTGGCCTCCAGCACGCGGCGGGCCGCGGCGATGGCCCAGTCGATGTCTGCCGCTTCGATGCTGTGGTGAGTCACGGCCCGCAGCCGGCGGCCCTCGATGGGATTGACTTTGAGGCCCAGGGCGGCCAATCCGGCCGCAAAGTCAGCTGGAGAGAGGGTCTCGGGCGCCATCTCAAAGATGACAATGTTGGTCTGGACCCGCGCCGGGTCGAGTACAATACCGGGCAGATCGGCCAGTCCCTCAGCCAGCTGATAGGCGTGGGCGTGATCCTCAGCCAAACGGTCCACCATCGTCTCCAATGCTACGATCCCGGCAGCGGCCAGCACACCCGCCTGGCGCATCCCGCCCCCCAGCACCTTGCGTGCGCGGCGTGCCTCTTGGACAAACTCTGTCGATCCACAGACCAGCGAGCCCACCGGCGCCGACAGCCCCTTTGACAGGCAGAAACTCACCGAATCGGCGTGGCGGGCCAGTAGCGCCGGCTCTACGCCCAGCGCCACAGCGGCGTTAAAGATGCGTGCCCCATCCAAGTGAATGGACAGGCCGTAACGATCGGCCAGGGCGTGGACCTGGGCCATATAGTCTGGCGTGAGTACTGCGCCGCCGCAGCGGTTGTGGGTGTTTTCCAGGCAGATCAGGCGCGTGCGCGGATAGTGCGGATTGTCGGCCCGGATGGCGGCCTGGATGTCGTCCAGCTTGAGGGTGCCGTCGGGCTGGTTGGGCACGGTACGGGGGTGGATGCCGCCCACCGCCGCCGAACCGCCGGCCTCGAACAGGAAGGTGTGAGCCATGTGGCCCATGATGGCTTCTTCGCCGCGAGCGCAGTGGGTCAGCAAGCACGTCAAGTTTGCCATTGTCCCGCTGGGCACAAACATGGCAGCTTCCTTGCCCAGGCGCTCGGCGGACAGGGCTTCCAGGCGGTTGATGGTCGGGTCCTCGCCGTAGACGTCATCGCCTAGTTCGGCTTCGAATATGGCTTGGCGCATGGCCAGCGTGGGCAGGGTCACGGTGTCGCTTCGCAGATCGACGATTCTGGTCTTTTCCATGGGATGATCGCTCCTTCCAGGGTTGCGGCTCACATTGTACTCCAAAAATCGTCAGTGAGCAAGCCAGAGAAAGGCGACGCCGTCGGTGGACCTGGCATGGGCGTGGCTGGGATTAGGGGGCTTGAACAAGCCGCTCGATCGACCGCTATTCTACTGGTTTGTAGTGGATCTCTGGCAAGTCTCGCAGCCGCGCGGCGGCCTGCTCTGCCGTCAGGTCGCGCTGCGCTTCGGACAGCATCTCGAAGCCAACCATGAACTTTTTCACCGTCGCCGAGCGGAGCAGCGGCGGGTAGAAATGCGCGTGCAACTGCCAGTATGGATACTCACCCTCATCCCATGGTGCCCCGTGCCAGCCCATTGAGTAGGGGAACGACACCTCAAAGAGGTTGTCGTACTTGGTCAGCAAGCGCTTGAGGATGTCGGCCAAGTCTTTGCGCTCGGCGTCGTTCAGGTCGGGCAGGTGTAGGACATGGCGGCGGGGCAGGAGCAGCGTCTCGTAGGGCCACACGGCCCAGTAGGGCACGACGGCCAGCCAGTGCCCGTTTTCGACGACGATGCGGGTTCGCTGCTCGGCCTCCAACTTGACGTAATCCAGGAGCAGCGGGCGGCTGTGTTCGGACAAGTAGGCGAGCTGTTGGCGCTCCTCCTTGGCCGGCTCGTTGGGCAGCGTGTCGATGGCCCAGATCTGCCCGTGCGGATGGGGATTGGAGCAGCCCATCATGGCCCCCTTGTTCTCAAAGACCTGCACCCAGCGGTAACACTGGCCCAGTTCGGTGACTTGCTCGGCCCAGACATCCACTACCCGGCGGATGTCGGCCAACGCCATCTGGGGCAGGGTCAGGTCATGGCGCGGCGAGAAACAGACGACCCGGCAGGTGCCCTGTTGGCTCTCGAAGCGCAACAAGGGCTGGTCGCTGCGGGCCGGCGGTGTGTCAGGCAGCAACGCGGCAAAGTCGTTGGTGAACACAAAGGTGCTGCTGTACTTTGGATTTCGGGCGTCACTGGCCCGCGCATTGCCTGGGCACAGGTAGCAGTCGGGGTTGTAGGCGGGACGTTCGTCCGGTGCTGGTTTCTCTATCTGCCCTCGCCAGGGGCGCTTGGTGCGGTGCGGCGAGACCAGCACCCATTCAGCGGTCAATGGGTTGTAGCGGCGGTGGGGATGATCACTCGGTTGGAATGACATCTGTCACTCTCCTTGGCATGTCGGCGGACAGGCACATTTGTAGCCCAGGTCTTTGCATAGTCGGGTCAGTGGTATTCTGGCAACCATTCGCCGTGGGCTTTGATCAAGTCGTCTACCAAGCTCCAGATTTGGTCCAGGTCCAGCTCTGCGGCGGTGTGTGGATCAAGCATGGCCGCGTGGTAGATGTGCTCCCGCTTTCGCGTCAGCGCAGCTTCGACAGTGAGAGCCTGGACATTGATGTTGGTTTGCATCAGCGCAGCCAGGTGCGGGGGTAGGGATCCGATGCGCGTCGGATGCACGCCATTCTTGTCCACCAGGCAAGGCACCTCGACGATGCAGTCCTGAGGTAGGTTGTCGATGAGACCTTGGTTGGGCACGTTGCCATAGATGACGCGGGGCGCCCCTGTTTCCATGCTGTGGATTATCAGTGGGGCGTACTCGCCGCTAAGGGTCACTTTGTCCAGGTTTTCAAAGGTGTAGAGCAGGTGGTCCATGACCACAGGGGGCACGTCGGCGTCCTTGAGCACTTTGTGCAGCGAATTCGCGGACACGGTGGTAGACTCCTCCAGCTTTTGCTTCACGAGTTTCCACGCCTCGATCTGTAATTCGCAGCGCTGTATGTACTCATCCAGCGGGATGTTAAAGCGCTCGATCAGGTCGGGGCGATCGCGCTTGATGAACCAGGGCACGTACTCGGCAAAGTGCTCGCTCGATTCGGTGACAAAGTAACCCAGGCGGGTGAGCATCTCGTAGCGGACCCGGTTCCACTCGGGCACCCGGCCGTCCTCCACGACCTGGTGAATGAGGGGGTACAGGTCCTCGCCGTCCCGTTCAAACTGTAGGTAGAAAGCCATGTGATTGATGCCTGCGCACAGGTAGTTGATCTCTTCCACAGGTACACCAATGTCCCGTGCCAGCTGCTGGGCTGTACCCTGCACGCTGTGGCACAGCCCCACCGTCTTGATGGGACTTGTCCGGTTGATGGCCCAGCAGCTTATGGCCATAGGGTTGACGTAATTTAGAAAGGTAACGTCAGGGCACAGCTCTTCCATGTCGCGACACATCTCCAGGAGGACAGGGATGGTGCGCAGGCCGCGCATGATGCCGCCGATGCCCAGCGTGTCGGCAACGGTCTGCCGCAAGCCGTATTTTTTCGGGATTTCAAAGTCGAGTACTGTACCCGGCCGGTAGCCGGCGACCTGGAACAGGCTGATGGCATAGTCTGCACCATCGAGAGCTGCCCGGCGGTCGAGCGTGGCCTCGATGGTGGGATGCACGTCCAGGGCTGTGGCGATCCGGTGTGCCACCAGTTTGGTCGTGCGCAGGCGCTCCTCGTCGATGTCGTGCAGGCTGATGGTCGAATCAGCCAGTTGGGGAAAACTGAGAATGTCCCCCAGTAGATTCTTGGCAAAGACAGTACTACCGGCACCGATGAACGCGATCTTGCGCATGGTTCAACCCTTTAATCTGTTGGTACAAGGATTCAAGCTTTTCTACGTGCGCTTTTGCAGAGAATCTGTCTGCCCAGAACAGTGCGTTTTTGGAGAATGCAAGCAGTCTGTTTTCATCATTCACAGTTTCCGACAGTTTTGTGGCTATCTGTCGATCCGAATCGACCAGGTACCCATTGCAATCGTCTTCGACCAAGTCTATACAGCTATCATCACGGCGTGCGATGATCGGCAGACCACACGTGGATGCTTCGAGCAATGTCATGGGATGTACCTCGCTCAGAGATGCAGTGACAAAGACGTCTGCGATCGAATACAATCGATGGATTTGCTCCCAATCTACGGTTCCCGTGAAGGTGACTTGGTTTTGCAGGTTGCTCCTTTCAGCAGCTCTTATCATTGCCTCGAGGGAAGGTCCGCTGCCGACGAACAAGGCTTTACACTGTGGCTGCTCCTGCAAAAGGGGAATCAGCACGTGAAACAACTCCAATACTCGTTTTTCTTTGGCCATTCTACCGACATAGAGAATGACCTTGTCAGAAGGCTGAAGCCCAAGCGTTTTCCTTGTTTGATCCTTTTCTTCTTCCGTCAGGAGATCGGGTCCAAATCGAGTTTTGCATATTCCGTTTCCAATGACGACGGTTTTGATACCTGGCATAAAGGACTTGAAGTAG
>JASFTJ010000242.1:0-5005 GCA_050053615.1 Anaerolineae bacterium
CGAACGCAGTGACCTCCAGTACGCCATTGTCAGCGAAGCGGGGGCCTCGGTCTATTCGGCCTCCAGGCTCGCTCGCGACGAGCTGCCTGACCTGGATGTAGCCATGCGCGGCGCGGTGAGCATCGCTCGCCGCTTGCAGGACCCTCTGGCCGAATTGGTCAAGATCGATCCCAAGTCCATCGGCGTAGGTCTTTATCAGCACGACGTGGACCAGAAAAAGCTCGCCGATGCTCTGGACGCTGTGGTCGAGTCGGTCGTCAACTATGTCGGCGTGGACGCCAACACCGCCTCGCCGGCGCTGCTCGGCTACGTGGCCGGGCTCGGTCCCAAGACAGCGGCCAACGTCGTCGCCTACCGTGACGAGCACGGGCCGTTCCAAAAGAGGTCCGAGCTGCTCAAGGTCAAAGGACTCGGCCCCAAGTCGTATCAACAGGCGGCCGGTTTTCTGCGCGTGCCCGAATCGGCCAACCCGCTGGATAATACGCCCATCCACCCCGAGTCGCACCCGGTGGTGCGACGGCTCATGGAGCTGGCCGGCACGCGACTGAAGGCGCGAGACATGCTGGGCCGGGTCCAGGCTGTGCACCAGGAGATGGGCCTGCCGGGTCTGGCCGAGTTGCTGGACGTGGGTGAGCCGACCCTGGCCGACATTCTCGATGGGATGGCCCGCCCCGGCCGCGACCCCCGCGACGACCTGCCGCCGCCGGTGCTGCGCCAGGATGTGCTCAAGATGGAGGACCTGCGCGAAGGGATGCGCCTCAAGGGCACAGTGCGCAACGTGGTCGATTTCGGCGCGTTCGTGGACATTGGCGTCAAGCGGGATGGTCTGGTCCACGTGTCCAAGATGGCCGACCGCTACGTGCGCAACCCTTTCGAGGTGGTCAGCGTCGGCGATGTGGTGGACGTGACGGTCGTCAGCGTGGATCTGGAGCGGGGGCGCATCGGGCTGAGTATGCGCGATTGAGTAGGCGAGTCGGCGACTTGCCATACGCAAAACCACAGAGGAGAAACGATGAATCCAGGATTGGTTATGGCCCAGATGGCTAGCAACGCACAGGCAGTCCAGGCTCTTGTCCGGGATGTTTCGGATGAGCAGGCTCGGTGGAGACCAGGCCCGGAGGATTGGTCGATTCTGGAGGTGATCAACCATCTGTACGACGAAGAGCTTGAGGATTTCCGGGCGCATCTGGACCTCATTCTCCATCACCCGGGCGAGCGATGGCCCAGCATCGACCCGCAAGGCTGGGTTGTCGAACGCCGCTACAGCGAGCGGGACCCAGCGCGGTCCTTGCAGGAGTTCCTGCGCGTCCGCGAGCAATCGTTGACCTGGCTGAAGGGTCTCTCCGAACCTAATTGGCGGGCGGTGTATACAGCGCCTTTTGGTGAGATCACGGCCGGTGATATGCTGGCTTCGTGGGTGGCCCACGACTTGCTACACCTGCGCCAGCTCGTCGAGCTGCACTGGGCCTACACAACCCAGCAGGCGCAGCCGTACCGGGTGCGGTACGCTGGGGTCTGGTAGCGGGGGCGAGGCGGTGTCCGTGCCGCAGTAGTCGGGTGCCTCGTTGCCCGCGCAACTCGTTGGCTAGGGCGCCCGAGGTCGTGGGGCCTTGGCGATGTTGTGACCATTACCTCAGCTGTTGTCCTCTTCCTCCTGTGTCTGCGCCTGCCACTCTTCGCGGGTGATGAGCATATCGTAGAATAGTACCTGCGTCGCTGGATCTTGGCGTCGAAAAAAGCGCCACAGGTGACGGTAGCGTGGCTCCTGTTGGATGAGCCGATAGCTGGCATGGCTGGCGGGACGGTAGTGTTGGCCCACTCGGCGAAAGCCCAGCGCCCGATAGCTGCGCACGGCCCGCAAATTGGTGGCTGCCACGTCAAGGACCATCTGCGTATAGCCCATCGTTTCGAAATAGTGGTTCAGGAACAACCGCAGGGCCTCGGTGCCGTAACCCTGACTGACAAACTCGGCCCCCAGCGTGATCCCCAGCCGCGCCGACCGCCGGTCATTTATGTCTCGTAGGGTCAGGCTGCCGATAATCTGGCCTTTCTCGTTTTCGATGGTGTGCAGGCGGCGAGTGGGGTCTTTGCTCCGGTGGTTGAACCAATGATTGTGTTCAGCCTTGCTACGTTGTGGAAAGTCGAAGGGCTGGTAGAGCGGATCAACGGAACGTCGCCACCTGGCCATAGTATGCAGGTCTGTCCTCTTCATGGGACGGATCGTGACTCGCTGTCCTTGCAACCTCATGGTCCTGTGCTTCACTCAAGCTGATAGTTTCATTCATCTTATCATGCTCACGCCGATTTGACAAAGCCGCCGTGGCGTGGAGAACATCTTTTTGAGGGCAACCTTTGCCCGACTTTGGTGTTTTGAATTCTGTGGGTGGGAGAGTACATCCACGTTCAGCAGTTCGACAAGATGTTTCCTGGATGGACGGCGCAGGACCGGCCGACCACCGCCGGGTTCGGTCGTGAGACCTTTGCCCTTGGAACTGCACAAGCTATCGTAGCATCGGAGAGCCTTTCAGCGGAGAATGGTGCATGTCCAAAACCACAGTGATCTTGAATCCGACCGCAGGTCGGGGAGCAGGAGCTCGGCTATCTATGCAGATCGCCGAGCGGTTGCGTAGCTACGGCTTTGATTTCGAATTGGAAATCACAGAAGCTCCCGGCCACGCGGCAGAATTGGCCCGCGAGGCCGCGGAGCGTAGAAGTGAGAGGGTGCTCGCTGTGGGGGGAGATGGCACAGCCAACGAGGTGCTCAACGGCTTAATGGAAGCCGGTAGCGGTCCAGACGGCCCGGCGCTGGGCATCCTGCCGATTGGGACGGGAAATGACTTTGCTTTTGGCGCCGGCTTGCCGCTGAACTGGCGTAAGGCCTGCCAGGTCGTGGCTCAGGGCCAGAGTCGGCTCCTGGACGTCGGGCGGGTTCAGGCGGACAATGAAGAGCCGACCTATTTTGGAAACGGCGTGGGTATCGGCTTTGATGCCATCGTCAACATTGAGAGCCGCAAGGTGGAGCGATTGCGGGGGTTCCTCGTTTATCTCGTGGCTGTCCTCAAGACGTTGGCCGTGTATTACAATGCGCCTCAGACTACAATCCGGATTGACGAACGGGAGATCGTCCAGCCTAGCCTGATGGTGTCTGTCATGAACGGCTATCGGCTTGGCGGTGGATTCTACATAACTCCTGGCTCACAGATGGATGATGGGTTGTTCGATCTGTGTGTGGCGGGCGAAGTGAGCCGTCTGCGGATGTTGGGCTTTGTCCCGCAGTTCATGCGAGGCACCCATACGAGGGATTCACGCATCACCATGACCCAGGGTCGGCGGGTTGTGGTAGTCAGCGAATCTCCGTGGGCGGCCCACGTGGACGGCGAGATCTATGGGGTGGACGCGCGCCGCTTCGAGATCGAGTTGTTCCCCCAGCAATTGCGCTTGCTCTGCTAGGGTCCGCGAAAAGCGCCCGGGGAGGAGCAGCTAGCCCCTCCCCGGACAGGGAGAAAGGAGAAAGCACCTTTTCGGAATGGTGCTGATAAATAGACGTTCTAGGTTGGAATAAGGTTCCCCTGAAGGTGGGTTTCTCCCAGAGACTTGAGTGGTCTCGTGCGTCGGATGTTGAAGAAAAGGAAAGCCTCCTCCGGATCTAGCATCTGGAGGAGGCTTGTGTTTGGTTTATGGACCGGGTATCAGGGCATTTGCAGCACGTCTTCCAGCAGCTCCAGTGCCCAGTCGATCTCTTCTCTAGTGATAACCAAGGGCGGGGCCAGACGGATGACATTCCAGTGCGTCTCTTTGCATAGCAATCCTTTTTCCATCAGCGCCTCGCAGAAGCGTCGGGCGCCTCCGGCCTCTGCCCTAAGCACGATGCCCACCCAAAGCCCCTTGCCGCGGATAAGCTTGATGTGTGGGCTTTCAATCTGCTGCAGGCGAGTGATGAGATAGTCCCCTAGCTTGGCCGCGCGCTCGATGAGGTTTTCCTCGACGAGCACCTTGAGCGCTTCGCGGGCCACGGCGCAGCCGAGAGGGTTGCCGCCATACGTTGAGCCGTGATCGCCGGGCTGAAATACGCCCAGCACCTCCTTGCTGGAGAGCACAGCTGACACAGGATACATCCCGCCTGAGAGCGCCTTGCCGATGGTTACCATATCCGCGCGGATGTCCTCGTGCTCTGCAGCGAGGAACTTGCCCGTGCGGCCCAGGCCGCTCTGGATCTCATCGGTGACGAGCAGGACATTGTGCCGGTCGCAAATCTCGCGGACTTGCTTCAGGTAGCCCTCCGGCGGGACAACGACGCCGCCTTCACCCTGAATGGGCTCAACTAGAAAGGCCACGGTGTTGGGTTTGATAGCCGCCTCGAGAGCCGCTGCATCGCCATAGGCGATCAACTCAAAACCTGGGGTGAAGGGGCCAAAACCATCTCGATACTGCTCTTGCGGTGAAAAGCTGATGACGGTGGTGGTCCGCCCATGAAAGTTGCCTTGACAGGTGATGATGTGGGCGCTGCCGTCCTTCACACCCTTGACCTCATAGCCCCACTTGCGAGCGGCTTTGATAGCTGTCTCCACCGCTTCGGCGCCAGAATTCATGGGCAGCATCATCTCGTAGCCGCTAAGTTCACATAACTCTTTCGCCAGCAGCGGGAGTTGGGCGTTGCGGAAAGCACGGCTGGTGAGCGCCAGCTTGGTCGCCTGTTCGACCATCCTCTTGACAATGCGTGGGTGGCAGTGGCCCTGGTTCACCGCCGAGTAGGCGGCCAAAAAGTCCATATACTGCTTGCCATCCACATCTTTGACCCACACGCCGTTGCCCCGGTTGAGGACGACGCTCAACGGCTTGTAGTTGCGTGCGTTATATCGATCTTCAATGGCGATGTACTCTTGTGTGTTCATTTTTATTCCTCGCTTTGCTCCCAACTCCTAGCTTTCGCTAACAGGTTGTCGGAGGGGACTCTTGAGGTTTGTAGCAGGCGCTTCGCCCCGCCGAAGGCGCGTACAACGTGTGC